>CANGZG010000033.1 GCA_947458415.1 Comamonadaceae bacterium
ACGGCTGGGTCTTTCACACCAATCACATTGCTTGAGCCTTCGGTGTCTGCGGCTTTGGAACCGAAACGCTCCAACAACTCGGTGCCAGGTGCTTCACTGCCTCCGATGCGGTTGCTGATGATTTCAAAATCAAACACATCCATGCGTTTTTGCAGCACCGCGAAATCAATCACCTTGTAGTTGACTTTGAAACCCAGTTTTTCCAAATTCTTCGCATACGGTGTGACCACGCGACCCATTGAACCCGAGTTGTCCAAAAACTCAAGGGTGAAAGCCTCGCCTTTGGCGTTGCGCAGAGCGCCGTCGCGGTAGGTCCAACCCGCTTGCTGCAACAAGTCGCGGGCCAAGCGCAAATGGTCTCTGAGGGTTTGACCCGAGGCCGGATCCAAACTGGTTTGGGGAGGCAATGGCGCAGGTTGGTTGAAGACGTCGGTTGGCAATTTGGCGCGCAATGGTTCCAGTAAGGCCAATTCGTCGGGTTCAGGCAAGCCCTTGGCTTCGAAGTCGCTGCCGACAAAATAGCCTCTCACCCGGGTGTATGCCATGTAAAACAACTGGCGGTTCATCCATTCGTAATCCATGGCCAAGGCAATCGCCTGTCGCACGCGTTTGTCTTGGAACTTAGGCAAGCGTGTATTGAACATGAAGCCTTGAAAATCGCCAGCGTTGCCGTGCTGGAGTTCTTTTTTGATCAAGGTGCCGTTGTCAAACAATTTGCCTTTGTAGCCACGAGCCCATTCGCGAGCGACAAACGCTTGGATGTAATCGAACTCACCGGCTTTGAAGGCTTCAAATTGGGCGGTGGTGTCTTTGTACATTTTGTAGGTGATGCGATCGAAATTGAACATGCCTTTTCGCACGCCCAATTCACGGGCCCAATATTGCGTGTCACGCAGGTATTCGATGTCTTTGCCAAAGTCGACTTTGCCAATTTTGTACGGACCCGAGCCAATCGGTATGTCGGTGACCACTTGGTCAAGGGGCTTGTCAGCGCCCCATTTGTGACTGAACACCGGCATGCCGCCCACGATCAACGGCAATTCGGCATTGGCGCGTTTGAAATCAAATCGCACTTCGCGCTCACCCAGCACGCTCAAGCCTTTGACCTCGCTGAAATAGGTTCGAAACTGTGGCGCGGCTTGTTTGCTGGTCAACCGTTCAAACGAAAACTTCACGTCCTCAGCCAATACCGGGTCGCCGTTGTGAAACCGGGCCAAGGGGTTCAGTTTGAATGTGACCGACAGTTTGTCATTGGCCACGGAGACATCTTCAGCCAATAAACCATAGGCGGTGGTCGGTTCGTCAAAGTTTCCGACCAACAAGGTTTCCAGCATCAGGCTGCTCAAGGCAGGCGGCGCAGTGCCTTTCAATGTGAAGGGGTTGTACTTGTCAAAACTGGATGCGCGAGACGGTGCCACCATGGCGATCTGGCCGCCCTTGGGTGCCACGGGGTTGACATAGCTGAAATGCTTGAAGCCTGCGGGGTATTTGATGTCGCCAAATTGGGCATACGCATGCGCCGACCAAGCGGGCTGGGCAAGCAAAAATAGCATCAGGGTCAAAAAGATTCGCATGCGACAATTCTGCAAGATTTTTCAGGAGCTTCCTCGTGACTCAAAAAACAGGGTTTTTGGCCGGTAAAAAACTTTTGATCACCGGCGTGTTATCCAACCGTTCGATTGCTTATGGCATCGCCAAGGCATGCCACGCCCAAGGTGCCGAGTTGGCGTTCAGCTACCAAGGCGAGCGTTTCAAAGAGCGGATCACCGAATTTGCCGCCGACTTTGGCTCTCAACTGGTGTTCGATTGCGATGTGTCCAGCGACGCACAAATGGCGTCTTTGGTGGCTGACCTGAGCGCCACATGGCCACGGTTTGACGGATTTGTCCATGCCATTGGCTTTGCGCCCCGTGAGGCGATTGCCGGCGATTTTCTGGATGGGCTCAGCCGCGAAGCCTTTGCCATGGCGCACGACATCAGCGCCTACAGTTTTCCCGCCATGGCCAAAGCTTTCTTACCTCACCTGAACGACAACGCATCATTATTGACACTCACCTATTTGGGTGCGTTACGCCATGTGCCCAACTACAACACCATGGGCTTGGCCAAAGCCTCGCTGGAAGCCTCTGTGCGTTACTTGGCTGAGTCGCTGGGCAGCCAGCGCCGCGGCATGCGCGTCAACGGCATCAGTGCCGGCCCAATCAAAACGTTGGCGGCCTCCGGTATCAAAGGCTTTGGCAAGATTTTGGAGGTGGTGGCGTCGCAGTCACCGATTCGCCGCAACGTCACGATCGAGGACGTGGGTCATGTCGCGGCATTTTTACTGTCCGACTTGGCTGCCGGCGTGTCCGCTGAAATCACCTATGTGGACGGCGGCTTTAGCCAAGTGGTGTCAGGCATCGCCGACTGATCATTGATTGGCGAGGTACGCTGTGGTAGCCGCCTGGCACGCGGCCCGATTACTGGCCTGGTCCTTGAACGGCGCCGTGCCCCATTCAGCAGGCAGTACCGGGTTTGGTTGGTTCAAATCGATCACCCGTTTGGAGCGGAAATCGTCCGTGCAAACCGCTGCATAAAAACGGTTATCTTGCAAAGGAAGGTTCATGCTCAACACTTGGTTTCTTCCTTGTTCATAGGTCTCAACGCCCCACAACTGAAACAGCGGTATCTGATTTCTGCCCGTCAACATGCTGAGCACCACCAACAAATAATCATGGTGCGGGTATGTGACAGCGCCGTTGACGGTGACGGCAGCAGCCGAGGTGACAGGCTTCGAAGCATATTGACTGAAACCCAATCTGTCTTTGAGCACAGGCCAGTCGTTGGTGGATGCATATGCCACTTGACGAAGGTTCAAATACATCAAGGTATAGATGTCCCAAGCTTGCTCCCAAGCGTCATCTTCTGACAAATTGGGGTTTTTCTCCCTCAACACTTCCTGGTAAATCATTAACCATTGCAAGTAGAAATACAAACGTGAACGGTTTTGCGCCGAGTATGCTGGGTCTCCCCACAACATGGACTTGACCTTGGTGAATTTGGCGTTTGGGTGACTGAGCAGTGGGTCCGTGTGAATGCTTTTGATCATCTCGAACACGGTATGGGTTTCATCGAGTTCGTTGACATACCCTTTTTGCTCACGACCCAAGTCTTTCAAGAGTCTCCATTGTTGATACAACGGAAATATGTTGTTAGAGACTTCGCCGCTTCTGCCATCGTAGACCTTGAACCGTTGCAAGTTGTGACCCATTTCATGGCTTTCCCCCCAGTCTCTGGGTGCAAAGCCTGAACTGCTGTGGATCGGATTGCCTGAACACATCGCCCCGCAATTGGATCGGATGTCAATGTGAAAGTGCTGAATCGTTGGCGGCATATGGATGGCGGCAGTCTGGCAATCCCATTGGCGCTCAGCGCATATTTGTTTGACACTTGGACGCAGTTCCACCCCCTTGACTTGTAAACCCGCCAGCCCAAAAGACAACTGCATCACGTATTTGTTGCCCTCTGCCAGGTACTTGGCCATGTCAATGCCGTTGTCTCGGTGGTAGTAGGGTTTCACAGCGTTCGGGTACATGGCGCGTTGCGCGGGAGTCTCCGTCACCGGTGGCTCCCAAAACTCCAAAGCCTTTGAAACAATGGAATGGACTTCAAAGCCAGGGGTTTTGATTTCAAACCAGCCCAAAGGTGAACGCCTGACCTCATTCAAGAAGGCCTGCGGATCTGGCGCGCCCTGTGTGGTGTCAAACAATGGATGCTTGGCTGTGCCCTTGATCAGCAAAGTCACTTTGGCGGCCTGGGCATTGTCAAACACCAGTTGAAGCATGCCGCCGTAGGGACTGACCATGCTGATGCCTTCATTTTTGAACAGGATCTGTGGGCTGCGCAAATACAAAGGGCGGCGCAAGCCAGACGTGGGTTCATCTTGGCCATTGGCGTTGGTGGTGGGCTCCCATTTTTTGGTGGTGCCTTCAGCCATGACATTGATTCTGAGTTTGAAATTGCCGATCGGCGGCGCACCCAGCCATTTGATTTCAGCGACTTGCCCTGGCAACACAAACCGCCCGATCGCCGTCATTCCTTTGGCGCCTGGCAACGTGACCTCTACTTGCTCATCAATCGGACTGCCTTTGACGGCAAATGCCTGAGGATTCAAATAATTTCCCAAATTGGGTTGCGCCACCCCGTTTTTTCGGACATACGACACCAATGAGTCTGCGATGTATATGGGCTGAAATTTGTCGGACTGTTTGTCTTTGTCTACCGGGTAAGAAATGGTGCGTCGGTAAGTATCAGCCCACAACACAAATTGCCTGATGGTTTTGTTGTTCGACTCTGCATCAAACAGCGTCTCGCCGTTCATGTCCATTTCATTGAGTTTCTTGATCACTTGCTTTAACGGCTCATCCAAGTCTCTGACAAAACCCGCCGGCAAGACGCAGTTTTTGTCAAAACATGCAGACCAATCGTATTTGACGAAGTTGGATGTGTTGAGTCGACCCAGCAAGTTACCCACGTGATCGTTTTGCGCCCTGAGCTGTGCGGCTGGCAAATTCCCTGAAACAGCATCCTGAATGAACAAATTCCGTTTGTCGGGATCGTCCCCATAGGCAAATCCCAAGGCTTTGAGTCGCTTGAAATCTTCTTCAAATGCGCCCCTGGCGTAATCATTGGGAGCCCCGCCATCAGGGTGAGCGTTCAAGTAAAGCAATGGAATTTTCGCTCGGATGATTTCATGAAGGCGCGTGAGCTGTGTCGCCAAGTCCACCCCGGCCCGTCTGTCGATGGCACCCACCACCACCAGTTGCGCTTTGGCTGCGCAGTCACGCACCGGTTCTGACAAGGGATCGCAATTGAGCGTGGTAAAGGGCACACCCAGGGCCGCCAATCCACCCGCTGCGTGAGGTTTGTACACCTTGACGCCTTTGCTGTTGGTGAACATGACGGAAGACGATGTGGGCAAACTTGACCACGCCACATTCAATGCCGTGGGAGAAAACGTGTTCCAGTCCAGCATGGGGTTGCCTGCAACCAACCAAGCAAGCACGCGCTTGAACACGGGTTTGTGAGCGGCTTGCGACGTCCTGACCGACGGGGGATGAATCGTGTTGGAAGGGTCAAAGCCGGCCAAAATGTCGTAGCCATAACCGGCCATTCTGTTGCCGTGCAAGGTGCTGACAGACGCCAAGGTGTTGCCTTTGTCGCCGATCACCAAAGGAAATACCTTGTCCGAGCTGGCAAAGCTCGGCTGAATCATGAAGCTTTCCCGAATCAATTCGAAGACAGGGCTTTGTCCTGCATAGAAAGCATTGATCAACTTGTCCTGCTCGGTCTTGACTGACTGATGCGAGTTGAGGGCCGATGTCAATAAAAAACGGGTGTCGTCAACCGACAGCACGCTTGCATCAGCCGTCGCCATGGCCATCTCCATTCGGCCTTGCGAGGTCTGTGTGTCAAACACCTGGGCCGTGTTGACGCTGACGATCGAACTTCTGGGCATGCCATCCGTAGTGGGCGCGCTCGCTTGTGGCGAAGAACCAGCTTTGTCTCCGCCACCACAAGCCGCCAATACCAACACACACACAGCCCCATACCACCGGCTGAAGTACCACATTTGTATCTCCTGAACATCAACAGGGATCTGTCACTTCAGCGAATTGAACAAGGAAATTTTTAAACGGTCAAAGTATTTTTGAAAGAATGAAACCGTTGTTGATTGAAAATAAAAAATCGATTGTGAATTTTTTGAACTCGTATGCAAAGCATGCCATGAACCTCATCCACAGGACTCAATTTGAAGCCATGGCCAAGGCGTTGGCTGCCAGTGTGGCCACTTCACTGGCTGGCAAATGTTTGAGTTGGTGATTGCTCCACACTTGCCGCCATTTGCGTGCGCCCGGCTGACCATGGCGAAGCCCCAACATGTGACGCGCGATGGCATACCAAGGCACACCACGTTCAGCTTGTGATTGCATGTACCCGACCATGTGCATTTCCACTTCGTCTCGGGTGACAAGACAAGCGTCATGACCCATGGCTTCATCCCATTGCTGTAACAACCACGGGTTGTGATACGCCTCGCGCCCGACCATGACACCGTCGAGTTCGTTCAAATGCGTACGTATGTGTTCCATGGAAACAATGCCACCGTTGATCACAAACGACAGGTGCGGGAAATCGTTTTTCAAACGCCGAACCCAATCAGGCTTGAGCGGGGGAAGCTCTCTGTTTTCTTTCGGAGAGATGCCTTGTAACCATGCATTGCGCGCATGAACAATGAACGTTTGACAACCAGCTTGTGACACCGTGCCCACAAAATCACTCACGAATGCATAACTCTCGATCCGGTCAATGCCAATGCGGTGCTTGACCGTGACAGGCACAGACACCACATCGACCATGGCTTTGACACCATCTGCGACCAACCCAGGTTCGGCCATCAAACACGCACCGAATGCCCCCCGTTGCACCCGCTCAGACGGGCAACCGCAATTCAGATTGATTTCGTCATAACCCCATTGCTCACCCAACTTGGCGGCTTTTGCCAAGTCATGGGGCTCGCTGCCGCCCAATTGCAAAGCCACGGGGTGTTCTTCCAGATTGAAATCCAAGTGGCGGGGTTGATCGCCGTGAATCAGCGCACCCGTTGTCACCATTTCGGTGTAAAGCAAGGCATGTCGCGTCAAAAGCCGATGGAAATAACGGCAATGCCTGTCAGTCCAATCCATCATCGGCGCGACGCTCAAGCGCGGTCGCAAATCAAGTTCAAGAACCATTGCTGAATCGCTTTGATGTGTCTGAAATCAGGGCAGATGCATTTTCACGGCAAGCACACCCGCCAGCAAACTCAAAACCAAAATGCCATTCAGTTATGGTGCACATGGATTAATGCTTTATCAGCAGTAACAGACTTAAACAGATTTTCAATTTCACTGGTCATTTATTCAAATACAACATACTTTTCACACAAAACCTTTAAGCTGTACTTGCTATTGTTATTTTATGTTGAAGTGTTTGAGCTATCAATTTGGTCAATATGTACTGAAGAGATGACACAGCACTGGACAAAAATACCCATGCAAACTCACCCAAAACATCAAGCAGTTTGAGACGGAAATTGAGGTCCGTGCTGTCACAACAAAAGATTTCTACAAAAAAAGTCACATGCCAAAGAAGACGTGGCTCACAAAGCAGCGCTTCTGAGTATTTTTTGAAAGGAAATCCCACATGTCGCATTCCAATGACCATTCGCTGCTGAGCAATCACCATTTGAACGCTGAATTCCTGATTGCCATCGCCAATGGAGCCAACCTCGAAGACTTCAATCTTCCAACCAACGGCAAAAACACGGCTGACGTGAATGGCCTGTTGATTGATATTCTCAAGGGCAAATGCGAGGTCAAATTGACCCGAAAAATGAACAAGAGAAACGTCAACGGATACTGGGTCAATGCCCCTGAAACGGTGCTGCCAACCAAAGAAAAATACTATGTTTCCCGCCCCGATCTGCCAAAGAAATTCATTGAGACCAAAAATTGCAATGAGTTCACAGACAGGCACTATCTGAGCATGGGACTGGTTTTTTTAAACCCTGAGGATGCGATTGCCAACGCCAATGCCATGTGCTTGATTGACCCCGGACCAGTCCCTTGATCAGCTGCTTTCACCGGGACTGGGCAAGGGCATTGACCCGCATGCACATGTCACAGTCCCGCAGAACTGGGGCAGTGCAAGCATTCAATGCGCAATGTTGATCACCACGTTGCCGATGGTCTTGCCAGCCTCGACGGTCTCGTGTGCCTGCACGCAATCTTCCAGCGAAAATTCGGCGCCAATGGCGTGAACCAATGCCTGTCGCTGCAACATGTCGGCTAACTCGGTCAAACAAGCCGCGCGTTGAGCCGGTGTCAGTTCGTAGACCAAGAAAAAACGCAGTGTCAACGAGTTGAACAACAACGGGCGAAAGCTCACTGAAATGTCAGCAGGCGGGTTTGACCCGTAACACACCAACTGACCATGGGGTTTCAAAATACCTTGGGCTGTCCACTGACTTGTCGTTGAAAAATCCATGTCAATGATGCTGTCCGCCCCTTGGCCATCGGTCAAATGCTTGACCCTGGAAACCACGTCTTCGGTTTTGTAAAAAAGGCAATGGTCTGTGCCAGCGGATGTGGCATGCGCCGCTTTGGCCTCAGAGCCCACGGTTCCAATCACCACGGCACCGCGCTGCTTGAGCATTTGGGTGACGTAATGCCCCACCGCAGATGACGCGCCTGTGACCAACACCGTTTGTCCTTTGACATCGCCAGCCAAGCGAACCGCTTGCAAAGCAGTCAAGCCCGGAATGCCCATGCACGAGCCCGCTTGGAAAGACAGGTGTTCGGGCATGACCACCGCTTGCGCTGAAGGCAAGCAAATGTATTGGGCCGCCGTGCCATGAGGACGTTGCCATTGACCGTTCCATGTCCACACCCGCTGCCCGATGCGCCCGCGGTCGACGCCCTCGCCGACAGCATCGATCACACCGGCACCGTCGCTGTGCGGAATGATCATCGGGCCACCCAAAGGGCGGGCCATGCGTGACTTCACATCCGATGGGTTGACCCCACTGCAATGCAACTTCACACGCACTTCCCCAGAAGCAGGTTCAGGTGTGGGCTGTTCACCCACTTGCATCACATCTCGGGCGGCACCATTTTTGTCGTACCAAGCGGCTTTCATCTGCATCAACCCATGTGCAATCCACCGTTGCATGAAAAATCAGCACCGGTGGTAAAGCCTGACTCGTCACCGGCCAACCAACCGACGATGGAACCGATTTCCTCGGGCGTGCCCAGTCGCTTGACCGGAATCGTGGCCACGATTTTTTCCAATATTTCAGGCTTGATGGCCTTGACCATGTCGGTGCCGATGTAGCCCGGGCTCACGGTGTTCACTGTGACCCCTTTGTTGGCCATCTCTTGTGCCAACGCCATGGTAAAGCCGTGCATGCCCGCCTTGGCAGCCGAGTAATTGGTTTGACCAGATTGCCCTTTTTCGCCGTTGACAGATGAAATTTGAATGATGCGGCCCCAGCCTTTGTCCACCATGCCGGGAACCACCTGTTTGGTCACATTGAACATGGCATTCAAATTGGTGTCGATCACCGCTTTCCAATCTTCTGGCGTCATTTTCAAAAACATGCGGTCACGGGTGATGCCTGCGTTGTTCACCAACACATCAATCACGCCATGTTCAGCCACCGATTTGGAGAAAGCGGCCGTGGTGGATTCCCAATCAGCCACATTACCGACAGAGGCATAAAAGGTGTAACCCAAAGCTTTTTGCTCATTGAGCCATTTGTCAAAGTCACGGCTGGGTCCGCAACCCGCGATGACTTTGTAGCCCATTTTGTGCAGACGCTGGCAAATGGCGGTTCCGATGCCGCCCATGCCACCGGTGACATATGCAATTTTTTGACTCATGTGGTTTCTTCCTTAAGTGGTTTGGTAGATGAATTCACGACGCTTTGGCTTTGACATAGCGACCTGGCGCGGGCTCGATGGCTTTGTGTTTGCCTCTGCCAAATTGTTTGGGCGCAGCGACTTGCTGTCCCGCATGTTTCTTCAACCAGGCATACCAATCGGTCCACCAACTGCCTGGCTTTTCATCTGCTTGGGCCAGCCAGTCGTCCAGCGATTGGGGGAATTGGTTGGACGCAGACAACCAGTGGCTTCGTTTACCTGATGCAGGCGGATTGATCACGCCGGCGATGTGTCCAGAAGCACCCATGACAAATCGTTTGGGGCCGGGCAACACTTGGGTGGAGGCGTACGCAGCGGTGATCGGCACGATGTGGTCTTCGCGGGAGCCATAGATGTACATCGGGATGTCAACTTTGCGTAAATCGATCGGCTCTCCCGCAATGCGTGCTTTGCCCGGCTTGATCAAATTGTTTTCAAGGTAGGTTTGACGCAAATACCAAGCGTACAGCGGGCCAGGCAAATTGGTGGCATCGCTGTTCCAGTAAAGCAAATCGAAAGGCGGCGGTGTTTCACCTTTGAGGTAATTGCCCACCACGTAATTCCAAACCAAATCATTGGGTCGCAAGAAGCTGAACGTCGAGGCCATGTCACGCCCCGCCATCAAACCACCCTTCGAAAACTGGGCTTCGCGAAATTGCACGAAGGCTTCGTCAATGAACACATCCAACACGCCGACATCGGTGAAATCGACCAAGGTTGTCAACAAGGTTGCACTCGCCACCGGGTCTTCGCCTCGCGCCGCCAGCACGGCCAAGGCGCTGGTAAGCAAGGTGCCCCCCACACAAAATCCCAAGGTGTTGATTTGGGGCATGTTGCCAATCGCTTGTGCGACTTCAATGGCTTGGATGACGCCCTTTTCAACGTAATCGTCCCATGTCGCATGGCTTAACTCGGCGTCCGGGTTGCGCCAACTGACCACAAATGTGCGGTGACCTTGCTCAACCACATGCCGAATGAACGAATTGGCGGGCTGCAGGTCAAGAATGTAGAACTTGTTGATGCACGGCGGGACCAACAAAAACGGGCGTTGGTACACCTTGGCGGTCAAGGGCTTGTATTCAATCAACTGAAAAATTTCGTTCTCGAACACCACCGCGCCTTCACTGGTGGCGACATTTTTTCCGACTTCAAATTGGCTTTCGTCGGTCATCGAGACATGCCCTTGTTGCAAGTCATGCAACATGTTTTGCAAGCCCTTGACGATGCTCTCGCCTTTGGTGTCTATCGCTTTTTGCTGGGCCTCGGCGTTGAATGCCAAAAAGTTGCTGGGCGAAGCCGCTGCGATCCATTGCTCCACCGAGAACCGAATGCGCGCACGGGTTTTGTCATCGGTATCAACCATGTCGGTCATGGCCAACAACGTGCGTGCATTGAGTAAATACATTGCCGCAGAAAATGCAGCGACAGGGTTGTGTTGCCAAGCCTCTGCCGCAAAACGGCGGTCTTTGAGAGTCGGGTTGGATTGAAGCCCTTGCTGCCAGAGTTCCTGCATTTCCTGGCTGTACTGAGCCTGCAGTTTCGCCAACTGGTCTGGGGGAAAACTGAGGACGGGTAGTGGCTTCATGGACGAGTTTTTCAAGCGTGTCGATGAATCTTAAGTCATCAACCCGCACGAATACTGACAACACTCAAACCAATGCAATGCCCACGGCAAATCTGCCGCTCACGCCATCCCTTCGATGTGAGTAAAAAAGTTCTGGCTGTGAGAATGTGCACCAACTTGGGCGGCTGTCATTGCCTTCTGCCCGCATGATGCCGCGTTGACGCAATCGAAGCCTGGCCAGCCATGCCAAATCAGCCAAATACTTGCCCGGCTGAGAAGTCTCAGAAAACGCTGTCTTCGCTTGGTCATCTCTGTCGCAAAACACCCGCCTGACGTCCTCACCCACCTCAAACGCCAAGGGGCCGATGCAAGGGCCCAGCCAGACTTTGCAATCCTCTGTTGAACCATGATGCGCCAAACAATCCAAGGTGTGCTCGATCACCCCAGCCGCCAATCCCCTCCAACCCGCATGGGCGGCGGCCACCACACCGGCTGTCGGCAGGTAAAAAAGCAAAGGCAAGCAATCGGCCACCATGATGGTGCAAGCGAGGTTTTTCTCTAAGGTGAAACATGCATCGGCTGAAGCCATGGCTTGTTCGGGCGGCAGGGGCAAACGAACCACTTGGGTGCCATGCACTTGTTGCATGAACACGGTTTGGGTGCCCCACATGCTTTCAAGCCGTAGGCGGTTGAGGGACACGTGCAAAGGGTCATCCCCGACATGGTCACCCAAATTCAAACTGTCGTAGGGTGCAGAAGAACAACCACCCAGCCGGGTGCTGCAAAACAACTTGGCACCAGGCCAGTGGGGTAACTCAAACCTCAAAATCGGGACACGCACTGGGCTGGGCTTGTTGAAAAGCGGGCAAGGCCATGCATGCGTCAAAAATGGCCATGGTTTTGGTTAAGCCCGAGAAGTCCACATTGAAACGCTTGCCATTGAAAATTTGCGGCACCAGCGTGCAATCGGCAAGGCTGGGCGTGTCACCATGGCAATACTGGCCCGTCTCACCCGCAGCCAGTTGCTTTTCAAAGGCCTCCAAACCTAACCTGACCCAATGCCTGTACCACGTGTTTTTTTGGTCTTCGTCCAGTTTGAGCGAATTGGACAGGTACTTGAGCACGCGCAAATTGTTCACCGGGTGAATTTCACATGCGATCGACTGCGACAAGGCCCTGACCCTGGCGCGACCAGCGGCATCGGCAGGAAGCAAAGCTGGGGTGGGATGCGTTTCATCCAGGTATTCGATGATCGCCATGGATTGCGTCAAGCGCAAACCATCGACCTCCAGCACGGGCACCAAAGCGTCGGCGTTGATTTGCGTGAAATCCTCGTTGAATTGCTCACCCCGCGCCAAATGGACTGAGACATATTCATACGATAAGCCTTTGATGGCGAGTGCGATTCTGACCCTGAAGGAAGCAGAGGAACGAAAGTAATTGTGAAGTTTCATGGCCTTGAGGATAACGCCAAACCCAGAACCCTGAGCGTCGATCGGGGTCTGACCTAAACTCAGGCAATGACAGGTTTTCCCCTGTGGCCACTCCAAATATCACCATGCCCCACCCCGTCGCAGGCTCGATCAAACATTGCAAATCCTGTGGCACCGCCGTGGTGCAACGCTTACCCGACGATGGGGACGCCCGCATGCGGGCTGTTTGCCCTGCTTGCCACACGGTGCATTACGAAAATCCGTTGAATGTGGTGGGAACCATTCCAGTTTGGCAGAACCAGGTTTTGCTGTGCAAACGAAACATAGAACCGCGAAAAGGCTATTGGACATTGCCTGCAGGGTTCATGGAACTCAGAGAAACGCTGATGGAAGGCGCAGCCCGAGAAACCGACGAAGAGGCTGGCGCGCAGATCGTGATGCAAGCGTTGTTCACCATCATCGATGTGCCACGCGTGGGTCAGGTGCATTTTTTCTTTCGCGCCGAATTGCAAAGCCCGGTGTTCAACCCCGGTCATGAAACCCAAGAAGCACGCTTGTTTGCCGAGTCCGATATTCCTTGGGACGATTTGGCGTTCAAGACGGTCAAAGAAACCTTGCGCCGTTATTTTGCAGACCGTGCCAAAGGTGAATTTGGCTTACACACCCTGGCCATACATTGAGACTTGGCTGGCTTACTTCAGCCCCAAGCCCATGCTGCGGGTGATCACCTCTTTCATGATCTCGTTGGTGCCGCCATAAATTCTTTGGACCCTGGCGTCTGCGTAAGCGCGGGTGATCGGGTATTCCCACATGTAACCACTGCCACCGTGCAATTGCACACATTCATCCATGACTTTGCATTGCAGATCGGTGGTCCAGTACTTGGCCATGCTGGCGGTGGCGGTGTCGAGTTTGTCTTGCAGTAACAGTTCGGTGCATTTGTCGACAAACACCTGAGCGATTTGCACTTCGGTTTGCAACTCAGCGAGCGTGAAACGCGTGTTTTGAAACGCGGCCACCGATTGGCCAAAGACTTGTCGTTGTTTGACAAAGTCCAGCGTCCAATGGATGGCCGCTTGGGAGGCCGCCACGGCGCCGATGGCAATTTGCAAACGCTCCCAAGGCAGTTGTTCCATCAAACAAATGAACCCTCGGTTCAGAAAATCAGCGCCGCCCAACACACTGTCGGCAGGCAAATGCACGTTATCGAAAAACAATTCGCATGTGTCTTGCGCTTTCAACCCCAATTTGTGCAAAGGCTTGCCCTTGGTAAAGCCAGGGGTGTTGGCAGGCACCAAGAACAAACTGGTTCCTTTGGCGCCCGCAGATGGGTTGGTTTTGGCCACCACAATGACCAAGTCTGAATGCCAACCGTTGGTGATGTACGTTTTGCTGCCATTGAGCAAAAAACTGCCATCGGATTGCTGCATGGCTGTGGTTTTGATGCCTTGCAAATCGCTGCCAGCCGAGGGTTCGGTCATGGCGATGGCGCCGACCATCTCGCCCGAGGACAGTTTGGGCAAGTAATGGGATTTTTGCGCTTCGGTTCCATAGTGCAACAGGTACGGCGACACGATTTCCGAATGCAGTCCGTACCCGATGCCAGTGAAGCCGCCTGCGCTCAGCTCTTCAATCTGCACCACTGAAAACAATTTGTCAGCATCTGCGCCGCCGTATTCGGCGGGCATGCTCATGTTCAAAAAACCCAAAGCACCGGCTTTTTTCCAAACAGCTTTGTCCACGTAGCCTTGTGCTTCCCATGCGGCGTGAAAAGGCGCAATTTCCGCTTGCATGAAGCGACGAAAACTGTCGCGAAATGCATCGTGGTCTGGGCTAAAAATGTTTCTTTCAATCATGTGACCCTTTTCTGTACCATGGGAAAACCCTGTGATTGATCTTCCTATAATTTTCTTTTTTATGTTTTGGAGTATCCCAAATGACCTGGCAACAAATTTACGACCCATTTGGCAACATGCTGATCTCCACATTGGTTGCCGCCGTGCCTGTGGTCGTGATGTTAGTGGGATTGGGCTTTTTGCACATGAAAGCGCATATCGCGGCAGGTGCAGGCTTGCTGGCCGCATTGGTGATTGCCATCGTTGTGTATGGCATGCCCACTGAGATGGCCACCAATGCAGCCATTTATGGGGGCCTCAATGGCCTGTTACCCATTGGCTGGATCGTTTTGAACATCATCTTCTTGCATCAACTGACCGAACAAAATGGCAGCTTCAAAGTGCTACAAGATTCGATTGCTGGCATCACCGAAGACCGTCGCCTGCAACTGCTGTTGATTGCGTTTGCATTCGGCGCCTTTTTTGAAGGTGCCGCAGGTTTCGGCACCCCTGTTGCGGTGACCGCTGCCATTTTGATTGGTCTGGGATTTTCACCACTGGCCGCCTCTGGTTTGTCTTTGATTGCCAACACCGCCCCTGTGGCGTTTGGTGCTTTAGGAACCCCCATCATCACTTTGGCCAAAGTGCACGGCTACGACGCCATGGAAGTCTCTGCCATGGTCGGCAGGCAACTGCCTTTCTTCTCATTGTTGGTGCCGTTTTGGTTGATCTGGGCTTTTGCGGGTCGTCGCGCCATGTGGGACATTTGGCCTGCGATCTTGGTGACTGGCTTGAGCTTTGCCATCATGCAATTTTTGGTCTCGAATTACATCGGGCCAGAGTTGGTTGACATCATTGCAGCGGTGGTCAGCATGGCCAGTTTGGTCACCTTCTTGCGTTACTGGCAACCCAAAACCATTTGGACATCCGTTTCCCTCAAAGGCCATGAAACCAGTGGAGGTGAAGCGCAAGCGCCGCGCGCCATCACGGTTCACTCACGTGACGAAATCATTCGGGCTTGGACGCCTTGGGCCATCCTCACGGTGTTCATTTTCATCTGGGGTCTGCCCTCGGTAAAAGCATACCTCAACACTTTGTTTGCCCCGCAATTTCCGATGGAGGGTTTGCATAACCTGATTGAAAAAATGCCGCCCGTGGTGCCTACACCCAAGACCGAAAGTGCGATTTACACGCTCAACTTGTTGTCATCCACGGGCACAGGTATTTTGTTGTCAGCCATCGTGGGTGGCCTGGTGATGAAATACAACCCCTTGAACATGGTTCGTGTGTTCTTCTCCACCCTTTGGCTGGTTCGTTATTCCCTGCTCACCATCGTTTTGATGCTGGCACTGGGCTACCTCACCCGCTACTCTGGCACTGACACCACGCTGGGTCTGGCTTTTGCCAACACAGGCGTGTTCTATCCCTTCTTTGGTACCTTGATGGGTTGGCTAGGCGTGGCGCTCACAGGCTCCGACACCGCATCGAATGTGCTGTTTGGCGGCATGCAAAAAGTGGCGGCCGAGCAGTTGGGCCTGTCGCCCAACCTGATGGGTGCGGCCAACAGCTCAGGCGGCGTGATGGGCAAAATGATCGATGCCCAATCGATCGTGGTGGCCTCTACCGCAACCCGTTGGTTCAACCATGAAGGCGACATTCTTCGCTATGTCTTCTTCCACTCCATCGCTTTGGCTTGTTTGGTGGGTATCTTGGTCACGCTGCAAGCCTACGTGTTCCCATTCACCTTGATGGTGGTTCACTGACGCTGGAAGGCAACCGTTCAAACCTGAACGGTTGCCCCGTCTCAAGTTTTCCCGCCCTGTGTCGACCTTCTTGAGATGACAGTTTGCTCATTTATCTCTCAAGGTCAGCCATGAAGTTTTCAATGCCCCAAAGATTCCTCTTTTTGGTTCTGTTTGCCTTGGGGGGCTGCGTTGCGCCGGCGGCTCTCACCACACAAGAAGCCGCTCCTTTTCATGTGGTCATGGGCTCGAACAACCATGGTTACCCCGCCTCGCAAGTGCAATTGGTGAGCTCGATCCAAGGCGAGCGTTTTGAAACCCGCCAAAGCCGATTGCGTTACCCCGAGTGCATGTCTGGCTACCTAGAATTCGTTGAGTTCTCAGGTTATTTGGACAGCAGCGCTGTCGCGGCGCTGGGTGGGTTGGTTCAAAACATCAAACCGTGCGTCAGAAAAAACGGCAGCCGCGTGGTATCCCCTGTTTACATGAACTCAGCCCAAGGTGATTTGGCGTTGGGCATGCAAGTGGGGCAATGGTTCAAAACCCAGTCCATTGAGTTGGTGGTGACCGAAGGCCAAGTGTGCGAGTCTGCTTGCGCGGTTGCCTTTTTGGGGGCTTCCTTCAAACGGGTTCAGGCCACAGGCCGCGCTGTACTGCATTTCAGTGGTGAACTCGGCCGGGGGTTTGACTGCGCCCGTTCGACCGACATGATGCCTTTCAAAAGCTATCTGATGGCCGTCAAAGGCAGCCAATCAGGTCAAGCCCTTTATAACCAAGCCTTGACCTATTGCAGAAACGGTAAAGGCTGGGATTTGTCTTGATATGCCAGTGATCGTGATTGCCAACCCCAAAGGGGGATCCGGAAAATCCACCCTGTCCACGAACGTGGCAGGGTTTTTTGCTTCGCGGGGTCACGCTGTCATGTTGGGCGATGCCGATGTCCAACAGTCTTCCAAGCTGTGGCTGGATTTGAGACCCGATGCCGCCACCCCAATCGCCACATGGGAATTGCAAGCTGATTTGGTGTTGACGGCCAAGCCACCGCGCGGCACGACCCATGTGGTGATTGACACGCCTGGGGGACTGGGTGGCTGGCGGTTCAAAGAAGTGGTCAGTCGTGCAGACAAGTTGCTGATACCGATCATGCCCAGCATTTTCGACATGTACGCCGCGCAAGCCTTCATCACCCAAGTTCGTGAAATCACCAAAACCACGAAAACCAAACTCGGCATCATCGGCATGCGGGTGGATGAAAGAACGATAGCGGCCAGCAAATTGCGTGAATTCATGGCCAAGTTGGATGTACCGATTGTGGGCTATTTGCGCGACACCCAATACTATTTGCATTTGGCCGCGCACGGCTTGAGCATGTTTGACATCACGCCGGGCAAAGTGGAAAAGGACCTGCAGCAA
>CANGZG010000034.1 GCA_947458415.1 Comamonadaceae bacterium
CCGCGACCGTAAAGCGGCCGCGCCGACTTTCGCGCCTGATGGTTTGTATTTCGTCGGACCGGTTTACGACCCGCACTGGGGCTTGCCCGCTGACCCACCCTCTTATGATTGGCTACCAGGCACCTCCTCATGAACGCCATTCCCATCAAAATTTGCGGTCTCACGCGCGAGCAAGATGTGCTGGCGGCTGTGACTGCGGGCGCAAACGCCATCGGTTTCGTGCTCTACCCGCCGTCACCCCGCCATGTCAGTGCACAACGGGCCGCCGAACTGGCCGCGCTGTTGCCTGCGTTTGTCGCACCGGTGCTGCTGTTCGTGAACGCCACTTTCGAAGACATCCGCCAAGCCGCCGAGCAGGTTCCCGGCGCATGGTTGCAATTCCATGGCGACGAAACCCCTGAGTTTTGCGCAAACACCGCCCAAACCCTGGGCAGGCGCTGGTTACGGGTGGCCCGCATTCCGCAGGAAACCCCTGAGGGCAAAGCCCCGTTTGACCTCGTAAACTACGCTTTCCTTTACCAACAAGCCGATGCGCTGTTGCTCGACACCTTGGTCGATGCTTACGGCGGCAGCGGCCACCGCTTCAATTGGTCACAGCTTCCAACAAACGTCAATGCTCACCTCGTTTTGTCTGGTGGACTCACACCTGCAAACGTGGCCGATGGCATTCGCGCCGTGCACCGGTGCGGTTTGTCGCTGGCAGTTGATGTGAGCTCGGGCGTGGAAAGCGCCAAGGGCATCAAGGACCCCGACAAGATTCGCGCCTTCGTGGCGGCCGTGCGCAACACCACGCTCGCCGATTGATTGATTTGCAGCCCTCGGCTGCCCCTTCCCTTGGAAACACCATGTCGACCTACCAGCAACCCGATGCCAGCGGACACTTTGGCCAATTCGGAGGCAGTTTCGTCAGCGAAACCCTGACCCATGCCATTGAAGAATTGAAAGAGGCCTACGCCAAGTACCAACACGACCCGGCGTTCATCGCCGAATTCAAATCCGAGTTGGCCCACTTTGTCGGACGCCCCTCGCCCATTTACCATGCCGCGCGCATGAGCCGTGAAATGGGCGGCGCACAAATTTATTTGAAGCGCGAAGACCTCAACCACACCGGCGCACACAAAATCAACAACACCATTGGCCAAGCAATGCTGGCCAAGCGCATGGGCAAACCCCGCGTCATCGCCGAAACCGGCGCAGGTCAACACGGCGTGGCGACCGCCACCATTTGTGCGCGTTATGGTTTGGAGTGTGTCGTTTACATGGGCAGCGAAGATGTGAAGCGCCAAAGCCCGAATGTCTACCGCATGAAACTGCTGGGTGCGACCGTGGTGCCGGTCGAGTCCGGCAGCCGCACGTTGAAAGACGCTTTGAACGAAGCTTTGCGCGACTGGGTCACGAACGTGGAAAACACGTTCTACATCATCGGCACCGTGGCGGGCCCCCACCCCTACCCGATGATGGTGCGCGATTTCCAAAGCGTGATTGGCGCAGAATGCATTCAACAAATGCCCAACATGCACTTGGGCGGACAACCGGATGCGGTGCTGGCCTGCGTGGGTGGCGGCTCGAATGCGATGGGTATTTTTTACCCGTACATCCCGTTTGAAAAAACCCGTCTCATTGGCATCGAAGCCGCGGGCGAAGGCATGGACAGCGGCAAACACTCGGCGTCATTGCAACGCGGTGTGCCCGGCGTGTTGCACGGCAACCGAACGTATGTGCTGCAAGATGCGAATGGCCAAATCACTGAAACCCACAGCGTGAGCGCAGGCCTTGATTACCCCGGCGTGGGACCAGAACACGCGTTTTTGAAAGACATTGGTCGCGCTGAATACGTCGGCATCACCGACCAAGAAGCCTTGTCTGCATTTCACTATTTGTGTCGCACCGAAGGCATCATTCCCGCGCTCGAGTCCAGCCATGCCGTGGCGCACGCCATGAAGTTGGCCAAAACCATGACACCACAGCAATCCATTTTGGTGAACCTGTCGGGCCGTGGCGACAAAGACATTGGCACAGTGGCTGATTTGTCCAACGCAGACTTTTTCTGCCGTCCCAGCTGCCAAGGCCAATCGGTCAAAGGTGAACACACCATCTCTCTGGCTGCATTGAACGGGGCCAACGCATGAGCCGCATCGACACCACCATGACCGGCTTGAAACAGCAAGGTCGCAAAGCATTGATTCCTTATTTGATGGCTGGCTTTCCCGAGCCCGCACACACGTTATCGCTGATGCATGCCTTGGTCAAAGGCGGGGCTGACATCATTGAGTTGGGCGTGCCGTTCAGTGACCCGATGGCAGATGGCCCCGTCATTCAAAAAGCCGGTGAAGCCGCACTGCGACATGGCGTGGGCATGGGCGAAGTGCTGGCCATGGTCCGCGAGTTCCGCGCCACTGACACAGCCACGCCGATTGTGCTGATGGGATATGCCAATCCGGTAGAGAACTACAACCTCAAACACGGTGCCAACCGTTTTGTCAAAGACGCTGCTGCTGCGGGTGTCGATGGCGTGCTCATCGTTGACTACCCGCCCGAAGAATGCGTGGATTTCGCTGCGGCTTTGCGCGCGCATCAAATGGATTTGATTTTTTTGCTGGCGCCCACCAGCACCGACAAACGCATGCAACAGGTCGCGGATGTGGCCAGCGGTTACGTGTATTACGTGTCGCTCAAAGGCGTCACCGGTTCGGGGGCGCTGGACACCGATGAGGTCCAAGCCATGTTGCCGCGCATTCGCAAGCATGTGCACATTCCCGTGGGTGTGGGGTTTGGCATACGCGACGCGGCCACCGCCAAGACCATCGGCAAAGTGGCCGATGCCGTGGTGATCGGCAGCAAATTGCTGCAATTGATTGAAGCTGCGCCTGCGGGCAAAGCGGCCGATGAAGCGCGTTTGTTCATGCACGGCATCCGCCAAGCGCTGGATTCGGTATAACCGCACTGTTCTGTTTGGAGATGTCCCATGAGTTGGCTTGAGAAACTGCTTCCTTCCAAAATTCAGCACACCGACCCGGCGGACCGGCGCAGTGTGCCTGAAGGCTTGTGGGTGAAATGCCCGAGTTGCGAAACCGTGCTTTACAAAAATGATTTGGAAGAAAACCAGAACGTTTGCCCCAAATGCAACCACCACCATCGCATCGGTGCCCGCGCGCGGTTGGACGCGTTTTTGGATGCGGAAGGCCGTTATGAGATTGGCCAAGAAGTCCTGCCCATGGACCCGCTCAAATTCAAAGACAGCCGCAAATACCCCGAGCGCTTGAAAGAAGCTTTGGAGAACACCGGTGAAACCGACGCCTTGGTGGTCATGGGCGGCTCGGTACACAGCATCAATTTGGTCGCCGCCTGTTTCGAGTTCGATTTCATGGGCGGCTCGATGGGTTCGGTGGTCGGCGAGCGTTTTGTGCGCGGCGTGCACACCGCGATTGAACAAAAAGTACCGTTCGTCTGCTTCACCGCGACCGGTGGTGCACGCATGCAAGAAGGCTTGCTGTCGTTGATGCAAATGGCGAAAACCAACGCCTCGCTCACCCGCTTGGCACAAAAAGGTTTGCCTTACATCAGCGTGTTGACCGACCCGACCATGGGCGGGGTGTCAGCGGGGTTTGCATTCATGGGTGATGTGGTGATCGCAGAGCCCAAAGCGCTGATTGGTTTCGCTGGCCCGCGTGTGATTGAAAGCACGGTGCGGGTGACCCTGCCAGAAGGCTTTCAACGCGCTGAGTTTTTGATGGAAAAGGGCGCGCTGGACATCATTTGCGATCGCCGCGATTTACGCAAAACCATTGCCCACACCTTGGCCATGCTGACCCGTCAATCGGCGGATTCGGTCAGCTGAACCTTGATGTTGCCGCTTCAGAGCGGTGGCTTTTTCTGCAAATTGAAAAAAATTTCTTCAATTTGCAGAAAATGGGTATGATCTATGCCCATGATCGAGCGTCATATCCAACCCCTGTTGATACGTTTGGCGGGTCAATACCCCGTCATGACGCTGACGGGCCCTCGTCAAAGTGGCAAAACGACGCTGGCCCAAACTGTCTTCCCTGACAAACCTTATGTCTCACTCGAAGACCCTGATATTCGCCAATTCGCACAAAGCGATCCGCGAGGTTTTCTGGCGCAATTTCCTGATGGCGTCATCCTTGACGAAATTCAAAGAACACCTGAGCTGCCCTCTTACCTGCAAACTTTGGTTGACCAAAACCCCAAAGCAGGTCGCTATGTCTTGACTGGCAGTCAACAGTTTGAGTTGATGACACAAGTGTCTCAGTCTCTCGCAGGGCGAACAGCCATCTTGCGTTTGCTGCCATTTACCTTGGCAGAAGCCCAAACACTGCGTCCCACCCCATTGGATTTGCCTCAGACCTTGCTGACCGGTTTTTATCCGCGCATCCATGACCGTCAACTCAACCCTTCGCAGGCACTGGCCGATTACTTTTCAACTTACATCGAAAGAGATTTGCGACAACTCTCCGCCGTTCATGATTTGCACCGCTTTGAGCGTTTTGTCAGGCTTTGTGCTGGGCGCACAGGCCAAATGCTCAACCTCAGCAACTTGGGCAACGATGCCGGCGTTTCGCATGCGACAGCAAGCGCATGGCTCGATTTATTACAAACCAGTTGCCTGATTTATTTGTTACCACCCTGGCACACCCACACCCGCAAGCGGTTGGTCAAAACGCCCAAACTCTATTTTTATGACACGGGGCTGGTCTGCTGGTTGCTTGGCCTGCGAGAAGCTCAACAGGTGCAACGCGACCCGCTGTGGGGCAGTTTGTTTGAAAACATGGTGGTCATGGAAGCGCTGAAAGACCGATTGAACCAAGGCGAATCGACTGAGATGTACTTCTACCGCGACTCGGATGGCCATGAAGTGGATTTGCTTTTGCCGCACGCAGGACGCCTGCGAGCGATTGAAATCAAAGCAGGCGCCACGGTGAATCCAGACTACTTCAAGGGACTGAAGAAGTTTGCAGCACTGTATCCAAGCGCATGTGACGGTGGCTGCGTGATTTATGGCGGTCAAGAAAACCAATCGCGCAGTGATTGGCCCGTGTTTGGCTGGCAGACGCTGACTAAACGCTTCTAGGGTTCAATTTTTTGTTTACAGTGACTCTATGGTGCGTGGCGAAACGGTGGTTATAAGCACCCCATTGCCATTTCCTGATCAAGCGGGCAAATCAAAAAGTGGCGATCAACGGTAAAACACCTCAACCCGCCCTTTTAATTTCAACAACAACGGCTTGCCTTTGCGGTCCAGCGTTTTACCTGCAGGCACTTTGATCCAGCCTTCGCTGATGCAGTATTCCTCCACGTCGGTGCGTTCTTTGTCATTGAAACGAATGCCAATGTCGTGGTGAAACACCTCAGCCATGTAAAAAGGGCTGCTGGGTTCGATGGACAAATGGTCGGGCAATTCAGGGCGGGCGGGTGTGTCACTCATGGGGAACTCGCTGGATATGTACCAAATTGGGCGATTGTCTTCGAACTCTTAGAATCTCTTTCTTTGTGCGCTTCTTAGCTTCTGGTTCAAGCGCTTGTTCTGTGTGATTTTTTTTCAACAGCCCAGCTGTTTACTTTGTTCATGACCGACACCACGCCTTCTGCTGCACCTGTTGACGAAAACCAATTGATCGCCGAGCGCCGCGCCAAATTGCACGCTTTGCGCCTGCGACAAGCCAATGGCGGTGCGGTAGCCTTTCCCAACGATTTCAAACCGGCGCACCACGCCGACGCCTTGCACACCGCGCATGGCGCCAAAACCGCTGAGGCTTTGGCAGAAGAAAAACACTTGGTGCGCATCGCTGGCCGCATGGTGTTAAAGCGGGTCATGGGCAAAGCCAGTTTCGCCACCTTGCAAGACGGCACAGGCCGCATGCAGGTGTATGTCAAAGGCGAAGAAGTCGGTGTCGAGTTTTACGAGGAATTCAAGCACTGGGATTTGGGCGACTTTGTCGGCGCGGTGGGTCATGTGTTCAAAACCAAAACCGGCGAGTTGTCGGTGCATGTCACCGAATTGCGCTTGCTGACGAAAAGCCTGCGCCCCTTGCCCGACAAATTCCATGGCGTGCATGACCAGGAAATCAAATACCGCCAGCGGTATATCGACCTGATCACCGACGAGACCGCGCGCGAACGTTTCAAGGCGCGCAGCAAAGCCATCAGCAGCATTCGCGATTTCATGGTGCAACACGATTTTCTGGAAGTCGAAACGCCGATGCTGCACCCCATACCAGGCGGTGCAAATGCGCGTCCTTTCGAGACGCACCACAACGCCTTAGACCAGCAAATGTTTTTGCGTATCGCGCCCGAGTTGTATTTGAAACGCTTGTTGGTTGGCGGTTTTGAACGGGTGTTCGAGATCAACCGCAATTTCCGCAACGAAGGTATCTCGGTGCGCCACAACCCCGAGTTCACCATGATGGAGTTTTACGCGGCGTATTGGAATTACCAAGACCTGATGGGTTTCACCGAATCCCTGATTCGTGACGCGGCGCAAAAAGCCGTGGGCAGCCAGTTGCTGACCTACGACGGCAAACCAGTGGATTTGTCGCAACCTTTCGCGCGGTTGACCATTCGCGAAGCCATTTTGAAACACACCGATGCAGGCGATAACGTGGACCACACTGCTTGGCTGATCGCTGCCCTGAAAAAAGCGGGGCTGTCAGAAGAAAAACACCAACTCTCTCAGCGCAGTTTGGCGGGTCTGCAAGTGATGTACTTTGAAGAAAACGTGGAGGACAAACTGTGGCAACCCACGTTCATTTGCGAGCATCCGGTTGAAATTTCTCCACTGGCCCGCGCCAACGATGCCCGACCCGAAGTGACCGAGCGTTTCGAGCTTTACATCACTGGGCGTGAATTCGGCAACGGTTTTTCAGAATTGAACGATGCCGAGGACCAAGCCGCGCGTTTTCAAGCGCAGGTTGATGCGAAAGCCAGCGGCGACGACGAGGCCATGTATCACGACCACGACTTTGTGCGGGCTTTGGAATACGGCATGCCGCCCGCAGGGGGTTGCGGCATTGGCATCGACCGATTGATGATGTTGCTGACCGACAGCCCCAGCATTCGCGATGTCATTCTGTTCCCGGCGCTGCGCCGTGAATCGCCTCACGCTTAATTTTCAGTCGACCCAGTTTTCCAGCGCGTAACAGCTACAGCAGGTGCCGGGTGATGAGTGGCGTTAAGCGGCTTTGCTGGCCGCGGGTGCGGCAGGTGCGGCAGGCTTCGGCGGTTTGCAGTCATGACAGAAAAACGCCAGACTGCCTGCGAAGCGCTGCTGACTGCCTTGGCGGCGGGGCTTGTGCATGCCGCATTTGATACACGACATGGTTTCGCCCATTTTGCCCATCCCGGCGAACGGGGAGCCATTTTCACGACTGGTAAAACGAAGACCACTCTCGTCAACAGAGGTTTTGCCAGATTTGGTTGCCATGGGATTCCTTTTGCTAGACGACGGCCCTGGTGGACAGGGCAAGTCGACTATTTTAACCGTTTATGGCTGCCGTTCCCTGTCAGGACAACCCCAACACCGCGCCAATCTCAGGGCAACAGCGCCAAAGCCTGTAAATACGCGGCTTGGGCGGTTAATTCCTCCCATTGGGGTGCAGGCGACACAGGCAATAAAGCCCTTCTGCGGGCTTCGCTGGCCTGCGATGGTCGCCAGCCCCGCGCAGCCTGCGCACTTTCCAGTCCGCTCAGCAGTTGGTCTACCGCATGGCCACCGCCCTCGCTGTCGGGCGTGCTCTGGTTGCACAGCAGCACCAAATCACAACCGGCATTCAACGCCTCTACCGCGGCTTCGGTGTAACTGACGGTTTTGCCATCGATCAAACGCGCCCCGGCCATCGACAAATCGTCGCTGAACACGGCCCCCTGAAAACCCAATTGGTGACGCAATATGTCTTGTAACCAGCGTTTGGAGAAACCGGCCGGCCGGCTGTCGACCTTGGGATAGATGACATGTGCTGGCATGACGCTGTTCAAAGTGTGGTGCAACCAAGCGTAAGGCAATGCGTCGTCTTTCAATATGCGCGACAAACTTCGGTGGTCAATCGGTATGTCAATGTGCGAATCGGCTTTGACATGGCCGTGGCCAGGGAAATGTTTCCCGCAATTGGCCATGCCCGCTTGCAGCAACCCGTGCATCAGGCTGTTGGCCAAGACACTCACCATGCGCGGGTCACGCGCAAACGCACGGTCTCCAATGACGCTGCTGCTGCCAAAGTCCAGGTCCAGCACCGGTGTGAAACTCATGTCCACGCCGCAGGCTCGCAACTGCGCAGCCAGCACATAACCGCAGGCCGTGGCCGCTTGCATTGCATTTAACACGCCACTGCCCGGCAAACCTTTGTCATCTTGCGCCCACAGTTCGCCCAAAGTGCGCATCGACGGCAAATGCACAAAACCATCACTGCGAAAGCGCTGCACCCTGCCACCTTCATGGTCCACCAGAATCAGCAAATCTTGGCGAACCGATTTGATCTCGGCGCACAAGGCCGTCAACTGCGCACGGTCTTGCCAATTGCGGGCAAACAAAATCATGCCGCCTGTCAGGGGATGCGCCAAGCGACGCCGGTCGGTATCAGTTAAATGGGTGCCTGCAATGTCCAGGATCAATGGAGCGTGGTGATGTGGGTGACTCATGGGGAAAATTGTTCAACAATGACATAACTGGTGGCGTAATCGCTTTCGTCACTCAGCGACACATGGGCGCTCAGCTGTCGCTCGCTGCACCATTGTTCAAGCACGCCGTGCAACACGATGGTGGGTTGACCGCTGGCGCGTCGGCCGACTTCGCATAAGCGCCAGGTCATGGGCATGCGCATGCCCAGACCAATGGCTTTGCTGAAGGCCTCTTTCACCGAGAAACGTGTCGCCAAAAAACGCACACCACGGTCTGGCCAACGTGCACGGCGGGCATGAAATGTGTGCATTTCTGCCTCGCTCAGAATCTTTTGTGCAAACCGGTCTCCGTGGCGTTCCCAAGCCGCACGAATGCGGCGGATGTCGCAAATGTCCGTGCCAATACCGTAAATCTGTTTCATGGCGCCAAACAAGCCAAATACGCGCGAACCGTGGCCTCATAGCCTGTTTCCAAGGCGTCGGCCATCAAGGCATGACCGATGGACACTTCTTTGACATGGGGCACGGCTTGCACAAACTCACGCAAATTGAACAGGTTCAAATCATGGCCGGCGTTGACTTCCAGCCCGGCGTGTTGTGCCGCTTCAGCCGCTGCAGTGAACATGCGCAACACGCTGTCGTGCATGGGTGTGCCGTGCGCTTGCGCATAAGGCTCGGTGTACAACTCGACCCGATCGGCACCGACTTCGCTGGCGCCGCCCATGGCACGGGCGTCGGCATCCATGAACAAACTGACCCGCGCGCCCAGGTCTTTGGCCTCGGCAATCATGTCTTTTAACTTGGCGGCGTCTTGCGGAAAACGCCAGCCATGGTCAGAGGTGAATTGGTTTTCGCCATCGGGCACGAAAGTCACTTGGTGCGGTCGCACTTCACGCACCAACGCCATCAGGTTGTGAAACGGGTTGCCTTCGATGTTGTATTCGCGGTCAGGCCAGTCCTTGAGCAAGGCAGCCAGATCATGCACATCGGCTGGGCGAATGTGGCGTTGATCGGGACGCGGGTGCACCGTGATGCCGTGTGCGCCAGCTTGCAAACACAAACTGGCCGCGCGCGTGACACTGGGTATGCCCAGCAATCGGGTGTTGCGCACCAAGGCGACTTTGTTCAGGTTGACAGACAGGTGGGTATTCATAAGGCTTGCAACTCCATCATCACTTGGCGGGTGCGCAAGCTGTTGACGCCGCAATGGTAGTGCAACAGATGGCGCAGTTGGGTTTGCAAGCCGGTGCGGTCCTCGCTGTGCCACTCGGCACACACCCTCAGCAAACGGGTGAGTGCATCGGGCTGGTCTAACGCGGCGTGCAATTGCAACCATTGCTCACCCTTCAAGTGCGGGGCTTGCGGGCTAGATCGCAAACCGGCTTCGGCGAACAAGGCGTAAGGTTTGTCTGCTTGAACAGGTTGCAAGGTGAGGGTTTGCACCGCCAAGTCAGGCAGAAAACCAATGTCACGCAACAACAGCAATTCAAACGCACGCAACAACGGCGCAGTGGTGTGCTCCAGGCCGCTGGCAAGCACTTTGACGGCTTGTCGGTACATGTCAAACAGGGCGGCGTGTGGGTCGTCACGCGCCAACAACCGCAACACCAATTCATTCAGATAGTAGCCAGACAACAAAGCGTCACCCGTGGGCATCACATGACCGCCTGCCCAGTCGGCGGATTTGAGTGTGCGAATTTCGCCTTCACCGCCGAAGTTGACCGTGATCGGTTGCAAAGGCAGCAACACAGCACGCAAAGAAGATGTCGGTCGCTTGGCGCCCTTGGCCACCAACGCCACCCGGCCCCAATGGCGGGTGAAGACTTCCAAAATCACGCTGGACTCACTCCAGTCGTGGTGGTGCAAGACGAACGCCGGTTCATCCAGCACACGCGTGGTCTGACCTTTACTCGTAGCCAAAACTGCGCACCCGCGCTTCGTCATCGGCCCAACCCGAGCGCACTTTCACCCACAACTCCAAAAATACTTTGGCGTCCATGAGTTTTTCCAACTCTTGTCGGGCCAGTGTGCCGATTTGCTTCAACCGCTCACCGCCTTCACCAATCACCATGGCTTTGTGGCCATCGCGCTCGACAATGATGGTGGCCGCGACCCGCACCATGCGCGAGACGGTCTTGCCCGGCTCTTCACTGAACTTGTCTATCACCACGGTGGAGGTGTAGGGCAATTCGTCGCCGGTCAAACGAAACAATTTTTCACGGATCATTTCACTCACCAAGAACTTTTCACTGCGGTCGGTCAATTCGTCGTCGTTGTACCACCAGGCCTGCGCTGGCAAGTATTTCTCGCACTGCACCAACAAGCGTTGGATGTCTTTGGGGTTCTTGGCCGACATGGGCATCAACTCGGCAAACGCGTGTTGCGCTTGCATTTCTTGCAGCCAATTCGCCAGTTCATGGCGCACTTGCACTTTGTCGAGTTTGTTGGCGATCAAAATGCAGGGAATGTGTTGGCTGAGCACGTTCAGTACTTTGGCGTCTGCGTCAGCAAAGCTGCCGGCATTCACCACGAACAAGACCAGATCGACATCACCGACTGCGCCCAACACGGTTTTGTTCAACGAGCGATTCAAGGCGTTGGCATGTGCGGTTTGGAAGCCCGGGGTGTCCACAAAAATGAATTGCGACTGCCCTGCGTTGTGAATGCCGGTGATGCGATGCCGGGTGGTTTGCGCTTTGCGCGATGTGATGCTGATTTTTTGTCCCACCAGCGCGTTGAGCAACGTCGATTTGCCCACATTCGGTTTGCCCACAATGGCGACCGTGCCGCAGCGTTGTTCGGTGACGGCGGGCTTGTCGTGTTCTGTCATGGCGGGTGCTCCTTGAGCCATTGCAACATGGCCAGCGCCGCGGCTTGTTCGCCACTGCGTCTGGAACTGCCGATGCCGCGTTGCGACTGTTTGAGCTCGGCCACTTCGCATTCCACATCAAAGGTTTGTTGGTGCGCCGCACCCGTGGTTCCCACCACGCGGTACACCGGCAATTGCCAGCGGCGCGCTTGCAACCATTCTTGCAATTCGGTTTTCGGGTCTTTGGCCGCGACCGTCATGGTGGGTGACAAATCGACTTTGTCGAACAAGCGAAACACCAGTTGCTGCGCCGCGTCGTAACCGGCGTCTAAACATACCGCGCCGATGACGGCTTCGAGTGCGTCTGCCAATATCGATGGCCGATGCTGTCCGCCCGAACGCATTTCACCTTCGCCCAAGCGCACCATGCCACTCAAGCCGACTTCGGTGGCCAATTGGTGCAGGGTTTCTTGCTTGACCAAATTGGCACGCACCCGTGACAAATCGCCTTCAGGGTGTTGCTGCAGGGCTTGGTAAAGCATGCGCGACACCGCCAAGTTCAATACCGAATCGCCCAAAAATTCGAGCCGTTCGTTGTGTGGGCTGCCAAAGCTGCGGTGGGTTAGCGCCAGCGCCAGCAACTGCGGGTCTGCAAACGTGTGTTGCAGGCGAACTTGCAAGGCCTCATGGGTTTTGGCGTTGGACACCTGCCCCATGCTCAGTCGAAACGGCCAATGCGCGACGGGTTGGAGAAATTCATCCAGACAAAAAACGCTTTGCCCACGATGTTCTTGTCAGGCACAAACCCCCAATAACGCGAATCCAAAGAGTTGTCGCGGTTGTCACCCAACATGAAGTAATGGCCCGCAGGCACGGTGCATTCCAAGCCTTCCACACTGTAAGTACAGTTTTCTTTGAAAGCAAAATCATCGATGCCGCTGACAAAGTTAGGCGCTTTGTCATCGTTCAATACACGTTGCAAGCGCAGTTCAGACATTTCCGTGGGCGTGCTGCCGATCGGCATGTTTTCTTCAAACTGCTTGCTGTAGCGCATGTTGTCAGCGTCAAAAAATTCAGGGATTGCCACTTTGCTCACAGGCTGACCGTTGATGGTGAGGACTTTGTTGAGGTAAGCAATTTTGTCGCCTGGCACGCCCGCCACACGCTTGATGTAATCCATGCTGGGTTTGGGCGGGTAACGAAACACCATCACGTCACCGCGCTTGACCGGTGTGCCTGATGTCACTCGGTAATGGATGACTGGCAAACGAATACCGTAGTGAAATTTATTCACCAAAATCAAATCGCCCACGTGCAAAGTGGGGATCATGGAACCCGAAGGAATCTTGAATGGCTCGAACAAAAAAGAGCGCAAGAAAAACACCGCCGCAATGACAGGAAACAAGCCAGCGGTCCAGTCCATCCACCAAGGCTGACGCAACAGTTCTTCGCGGGAACGTTGAAAGGCAGCATCGTCTTCTTTGGCTGTGATGCCTTGGCTTTTCAAGTCATCCCATCGCTTGGCATGGTCGGCATCGAGTTGCAACACCGCAGCACGGCGGCGGGGCAAAAAAACCAATTGCTCGGCCAGCCAATACACACCGCTCACGGCTGTGGCCAACAACAGCAACAAAGCAAATGAGCCTTCAATGCGGCCGCTGTACCAACCCACCGCGTACGCCACAAATCCGCTGAGGATGATGGCGGTCAAGGTCGGCATCAATCTTCCACCTGCAATATCGCCAAAAAGGCTTCCTGGGGCACTTCCACCGATCCAATTTGTTTCATTCGCTTTTTACCTGCTTTTTGTTTCTCAAGGAGTTTGCGTTTGCGACTGATGTCACCGCCATAGCATTTTGCCAGCACGTTTTTACGCAAGGCTTTGATGGTTTCACGCGCGATGATGTTGGCCCCAATGGCGGCTTGAATCGCCACATCGAACATTTGGCGACTGATGATCTCGCGCATTTTGGCGACCACCGCGCGGCCCCGGTACTGCGACTGACTGCGGTGCACGATGATGGACAAAGCGTCGACCCGTTCGCCGTTGAGCAAGATGTCCACTTTCACCACCTCAGCAGCGCGGTACTCTTTGAATTCGTAGTCCATGGACGCATAGCCACGGCTGACGCTTTTGAGTTTGTCAAAAAAGTCCAGCACGATTTCGCCCAGCGGCATTTCATAAGTCAACATGACTTGGCGTCCGTGGTAGGCCATGTTCAATTGAACGCCACGCTTTTGGTTGGCCAGCGTCATGACCGCGCCCACATAGTCTTGCGGCATGTACAAATGCACGGTCACGATCGGCTCGCGAATTTCTTCCATCTTGCTGGCTTCAGGCATCTTGGAAGGGTTCTCGACCATCACCAACTCACCGTCAGCGCGCAACACTTGGTAGACCACGCTGGGCGCCGTGGTGATCAGGTCTTGGTCGAATTCGCGTTCCAGTCGCTCTTGCACGATTTCCATGTGCAACAAACCCAAAAACCCACACCGGAAACCAAACCCCAGGGCTTGGGAAACCTCGGGTTCATAGCGCAAAGAAGAGTCATTGAGCTTGAGCTTTTCCAAGGCGTCTCGCAACGCATCGTATTGGTTGGCTTCGGTGGGGTACAAACCAGCGAACACTTGGGGCTGAATTTCCTTGAACCCGGGCAAGGCCTCGGTGGCGGTGGCCGCCGCGCCGCCGGTTCCGGTTTTGATCAAGGTGACGGTGTCGCCCACCTTGGCCGCTTGCAATTCTTTGATGCCCGCGATGATGTAACCCACCTCGCCCGCTTCCAGGGATTCGCGCGGTTGGTTGGCGGGTGTGAACACCCCCAGGTTGTCGGCGTTGTAGGTCGCGCCAGACGCCATGAGTTTGATGCGCTCGCCTTTGACCAATCGGCCATCGACGACACGCACCAGCATGACCACACCGACATAGGTATCGAACCAACTGTCCACAATCATGGCGCGCAAGGCGGCATCCGGGTTGCCACGCGGCGGCGGTACTTTGACGATGATGGCTTCCAGAATCTCATCCACGCCCATGCCGGTTTTGGCCGAACAAGGGATGGCATCGGTGGCATCGATGCCGATCACGTCTTCAATTTCGGATTTGGCGTTGTCAGGATCGGCGGACGCCAAATCCATTTTGTTGAGCACTGGCACGACTTCAACGCCAAGGTCCAACGCGGTATAGCAATTGGCCACGGTTTGCGCTTCAACGCCTTGACTCGCATCGACCACCAGCAATGCGCCCTCGCACGCCGACAAAGAACGGCTGACTTCGTAAGAGAAGTCCACATGGCCGGGCGTGTCGATCAAATTCAGGTTGTAAACCTGCCCATCTTTGGCTTTGTAACGCAACGCAGCGGTCTGTGCTTTGATGGTTATCCCACGCTCTTTCTCGATGTCCATCGAGTCCAAGACCTGCGCTTCCATCTCTCGGTCACTCAAACCGCCACAGCGTTGAATGATGCGATCAGCCAGCGTCGATTTGCCGTGGTCAATGTGCGCGATGATGGAAAAATTTCTGATGTGGTTCATCAATGCAAGCGGTTAAGTGTTTGAATTTACAGAGGAGAAAGCCATAAAAAAGGGCGCGTCAGGTGATGACGCGCCCGGAACCAACAATCTATGGCAACTGCGATAGTTGGGACCTCATTGTAGGCAGAAAGCCCGTTGAGGAAGCGGCCCAACAGCCTGGTCACACCCCGTTGCAAGTCAACGACAATGTATTTATACACAGCTTATTCACAATTCGGTTAAAGACAAATCAGGATAACTTGTGGGTGATCTGTGGATCGATATGTACAAGTCAAGAAACATCCCACATTGTGGAGAATCTGCCATCGCATATACCAAGTTTCACAGTTTGAAGACCTGACTTAGATTGAAAATCTTTGATTTTGCTTTTGAAGTTAGCTTGCGCTCACATCAAAAATATTTTTCAAGCCGTTGGGAGAATCCATCATTCACCCGGGTCAAGGGTTAACCCTTGACCCAGAAGACAGCCCTCACCGGGGGCGGATCACGGTGTACTGCGACCATTCGCCACGGCGCAACAACACACTCACCGCCTTGGCTTTGTCCAATTTCGACAAGACTTGGGCAAATGCCTTGGTGTCATTCACCTCAAAGTTGGCGATTTGGGTGATCACATCACCTTCGCGGATACCTGCACGCAAGGCGGGCTCGGCCACCGCATCGACCCGCACACCGCCACGCAATTTCAGTTCCTTCTTCAAGCCTTCGGTCATGTCGCTCACGGTCAAGCCCAGCAACTGCGCAGCCGTGCTGTTCTCGGGCGCTTTTTCTGGCGCGGCAGGTTTGGTGGCCGCCACTTTGTCCGGCTCAAATTCACCGACGGTGATGGCCACTTCGCGGGTCACGCCACGGCGCAAGACAGTGAGTTTGCTGTTGGTGCCCGGCTTGGTGTTGCCCACGGTGCGCGGCAAATCAGAGGATTTCTCGATGGTCTTGCCATCGAATTTCAAAATGATGTCGCCCGCTTCGATGCCCACTTTTTCGGCAGGCGAGCCCGGCTCGACGCTGCTGACAAACGCGCCTTGTGGTTTGCTCATGCCCAGCGACTCGGCCACTTCTTTGGAAACTTCACCGATGCCCACGCCCAGACGCCCGCGCTGCACACGGCCACTGGCACGCAATTGGTTGCTGACATTGGCTGCTTCGTCGATGGGAATGGCGAAAGAGATGCCCATGAAACCGCCAGAACGCGAATAGATTTGGCTGTTGATGCCAACCACTTCGCCGCGCATGTTGATCAATGGTCCGCCCGAATTGCCGGGGTTGATGGCCACATCGGTCTGGATGAAAGGCAGGTAGTCGCCGGTGTCACGGCCTTTGGCGCTGACGATGCCAGCGGTGACGGTGTTTTCTAAGCCAAAAGGTGAGCCAATGGCCATCACCCATTCGCCGACCTTGAGCCGGTTGGGGTCACCGAGTTTCACAGGCGGCAAACCGGTGGCTTCGATTTTGACCACCGCCACATCGGTGCGCTTGTCGGAACCCACGATGCGTGCCACGAACTCGCGCTTGTCGGTCAATGTGACGATGACTTGCTGCGCGCCATCGACGACGTGCGCATTGGTCATGATGAAACCATCAGCCGTCAAAATGAAACCAGAACCCACGCCACGTGGTTGTTCTTCGGGTTGTTGTTGGGGTCGGTTAGGCCGCTGCTGCCTGGGCGCATTCGGCATGGGAACGCCAAAAAAGCGACGAAACAGCTCTTGCATTTCTTCGTCTTGCGGGTCCGCAGGTTGGTTTTGGGCAGCAGCCTGAGGCGAGGTTTTGTCAATGGTTCGGATGTTGACCACGGACGGCCCGACTTGCTCGACCAAATCGGTGAAGTCTGGCAAGGTGCGGCTTTGAGCCAAGGCTTGCGCCGACAAACCAGGCAAGACCGCGGTGCCCAACGCCATCAGCAACACCGCCAGCAAAGAAAAAACATGTTTGCGAACGCAGAAAGTATGAAACATCTTTTTTAATCTCCAAAAGGAACAGAGGCAGTTTTAACGCGAAACAACCATCCAAGGCGGACACGGCTCAATAGCCCCTGACATATCGGCATTGGCCGCCAAACTAAATACGCTTGAATAAGAGCGTACCGTTGGTGCCGCCGAAGCCGAAATTGTTTTTGACTGCGACATCAATGCGCATGTCTCGCGCGGTGTTGGCACAGTAATCAAGATCGCATTCGGCATCAGGGTGGTGCAAATTGATGGTCGGTGGCGCTTTTTGTTCATGCACAGCCAGCACGGTAAACACACTTTCAATGCCACCGGCGCCACCGAGCAAATGCCCCGTCATCGATTTCGTTGAACTGATGACCATCTTGTGCGCATGGGCACCAAACGCCGCCTTGATGGCATGGGTTTCATTGATGTCACCCAGTGGCGTTGACGTGCCGTGCGCATTCAGATAGTCCACTTGATCTGGTGACATTTGGGCATTTTTCAATGCAGCCA
>CANGZG010000035.1 GCA_947458415.1 Comamonadaceae bacterium
GCCAACTTGCGCTTGGTAATCTCTATTGCCAAAAAATACACCAACCGTGGTTTGCAGTTCTTAGATTTGATCCAAGAAGGCAATATCGGTTTGTTGAAAGCCGTTGATAAATTCGAATACCGCCGTGGATATAAGTTCTCAACCTACGCCACATGGTGGATTCGCCAAGCCATCACTCGCTCAATCGCCGATCAGGCACGCACGATTCGGATTCCTGTGCACATGATCGAGACCATCAACAAGATGAACCGCATCAGCCGCCAACACTTGCAAGAGTTTGGTTTTGAGCCGGATGCCTCTGTCTTGGCTGAAAAAATGGAGATGCCGGAGGACAAGATCCGCAAGATCATGAAGATCGCCAAAGAGCCGATTTCCATGGAAACGCCGATCGGTGACGATGATGATTCACACTTGGGCGACTTCATTGAAGACGGTGCGAACACCGCACCCATCGAAGCAGCCATGCAAGCGGGATTGCGCGATGTGGTCAAGGAAATTCTCGATGGTTTGACACCGCGCGAAGCCAAAGTCTTGCGCATGCGATTTGGCATCGAAATGGACAACGACCACACCTTGGAAGAGGTCGGCAAACAATTTGACGTCACGCGCGAGCGCATCCGTCAAATTGAAGCCAAAGCACTGCGCAAACTCAAGCACCCCAGCCGTTCAGACAAACTGCGCAGTTTCATCGACACCTTGTGACACCCACGCACAACCGACATGGCGTGATCGCCATGTCGGCGGGCATGGTGTGCTTCGTCACCAACGACACGCTGGTCAAATTTGTCAGCGACACCCTTCCCGCTTCCCAATTGATTTTTTTGCGTGGCTTGATGGCCGTGCTGGGGTTGTTGGTGCTGGCCTATTTCACCGATCGCGCCAGTTTCAGCCGCATCGGCTTGGCACACCTCAGCCATCGCTGGGTCGTGTTGCGCTCCGTGCTGGATGGCGCCGCGAGTTTGGTTTATTTGAGCGCTTTGTTCCACATGCCTCTGGGCAATGCCACGGCGATCAACATGTCCACGCCGCTGCTGATTGCGCTGCTCTCAGGCTTGTTGTTGGGCGTGCATGTCAGCGGCCGCCATTGGCTGATCATCGGTTTGGGTTTCATCGGTGTCCTGCTGGTCGTGCAACCGCAAGCCGACGGTTTCAACGCTTGGGCTTGGGTTGCGTTGGCGGGCACCGTGTTGCATGCTTTGCGTGATTTAAGTGTGCGTTTCATTGCCCCGCAGATTCCCTCCATGGTCATCACAGTCAGCACGGCTCTGGCTGCCACCGTGTTGGCTGGCGCGTGGAGTTTGTTCACACCGTGGCACGTTGTATCGCTCAAGCATGGACTGATGATGGCGGCAGCTGCCCTGTTTTTGAGCAGTGGCTATTTCTTTTTGATCAAGGCCACACGCATCGCTGACATGAGTGTCGTGGCACCATTTCGTTACGTGGGGCTGTTGACCGCTGTGTTGTTTGGCTACCTGATTTGGGGTGACATGCCTAACCCCTTGGCGTGGTGCGGCATGCTGCTGTTGGTGGGTGCAGGTTTGTTGATGCTGCGACTCAACCGACAACCTGCCTATTTGGCAGAAAATTAAAACACCTCGGTATCGACTTCGCTGCTGGCGATGTCGTTGTACCGATTGCCCGACACCGTGTGCTGATTGATGGTTTGATTGAGTCGGGACAACACCTCGGGCGTCAACACCAGATTCAACGCACCCATGTTGTCTTTCAAATGGTCAATGCGCGAAGTGCCTGGAATGGTCACGATGTGCGGCGCTTGGTGCAACACCCAAGCCAAGGCCAACTGGGCTGGCGTGCAAGACAACTCGCGGGCCACTGCCACATAACCGTCTAACAGTTTCACATTGTGGGTGTAATGTGGCGCATGAAAACGCGGAGAAGTGTGTCGCCAGTCAGTGGGCAACAGGCCTGCGGTATCGAGCAAGTCGGCACATAAAAATTTCCGGGCCAACGGACTGAATGACACAAACGCCACGCCCAGTTCGCGGCACGCATCCAACACCGCAATTTCAGGGTTGCGTGTCCATAACGAATATTCGGTTTGCAAGGCCGTGATCGGATGCACCGCATGGGCTTTGCGCAGCGTGTGGGCGGAGACTTCAGACAAACCAATGGTGCGAATTTTTCCTGCACGCACCAAATCACTCAATGCGCCCACGCTGTCTTCGACAGGGATTTTTTTGTCCCAGCGGTGCAGGTAATACAAATCAATGACATCGGTTTTCAAACTGCGCAAACTGTTTTCGCAAGTGGCTCGCAGGGTTTCAGGTCGTCCATCCAAGACGCGCACTTTTTTGCCATCACCATTCAGGTCAACACCATGCAAGCCACATTTGCTGGCCAAGGTGAAACGGCTTCGGTGGGCAGACAAGGTCTTTCCGATGATGCGTTCACTCTCGCCAAACCCATACAAAGCAGCGGTGTCAAAAAAATCCACCCCTTCGTCTAATGCGCTCAGCAACAACCTTTGCGCGTCAGCCTCTGAGGGTGGTGACCCGTACACAGGGCAGATGTTCATGCAACCCAAACCGATCGGGTTGACTTGAAAAGGACCTACTTGTCGTTTATTCATGGGCATATTTGGGATTCGGACAATTCGTCAGGGGTGACACCAATGGCATGCATGGGTTCAACCCGTGAGACCGCTGGGTGAGATCAATTGCTGTTCGAGGTCGTGCAACACCTGATAGCAAGGCAGCACCTGCGCCACACTGGCATTCGGTTCGCGTCCCTCACGGATGGCTGCAAAAAACTCGCGGTCTTGCAACTCGATGCCATTCATGGACACCGCCACCTTGGACACATCGAGTTTTTCCTCCTTGCCGTTGAACAAGTCGTCGTAACGCGCGATGTAAGTGGCGTTGTCACCGATGTAACGAAAGAACGTACCCAATGGACCATCGTTGTTGAAGCTCAATGACAAGGTGCAGATCGCGCCATTGGCCGCTTGCAGTTGAATGCTCATGTCCATGGCAATGCCCAAGGTCGGGTGAATCGGCCCCTGAATGGCATGGGCCTTCACCACTGGACTGCCCGCTTGGTACGCAAACAAATCGACCGTGTGTGCAGCGTGGTGCCACAGCAAGTGGTCAGTCCAACTGCGCGGTTGACCCAACGCATTCATGTTGGTTCGGCGAAAGAAATAGGTTTGTACATCCATTTGGTAGATGTTGAGTTGACCGGATTGAATCTGTTGATGCACAAACTGGTGACTGGGATTGAAACGGCGCGTGTGGCCACACATGGCCACCAAACCGGTTTGTTTTTGCATGGCCACCACTTGCTGCCCGTCTTTCAACACATCGCAAAGCGGAATTTCAACTTGCACATGCTTGCCCGCTTGCATGCAAGCCAAGGCCTGCGACGCATGCATTTGCGTGGGCGTGCACAAAATCACCGCGTCCACCTCTTTGATGGCCAGACTCGCTTGCAAATCGGTGGTCACGTGGGCAATGCCATATTTGTCAGCGACTTCTTGGGTTTTGGCCAATTCGCGTCCGATCAACGACACCACTTCCACGCCGTCAATCAGTTTGATGCCGTCCAAATGTTTGATGCCAAATGCGCCGGCACCAGCGAGCGCTACTTTGATGGTCATGGTGTCTCCATTTCAGTGGTAATCAACAATTTCAACATTGACCGCTCCTTTGTCAGTCCAGCGAAAACACAACCGCCATGGGTCATTGCGCCGAGTTCTCCAAAATCAAATGCCCCACCGCCGTGTTGCTGGCTGGCACATGGTAAAAGCGGTGCTTGACTTCAGGTGCCGCGCCGCCATTCACATCGGCCATCGCGCCACGCGCGATCAACCACATCACCAACTCAATGCCTTCGCTGCCTGCTTCTCGCACATAGTCGATGTGCGGCATTTGCGCCAAACCAGCAGGGTCGGCAATCAGCTTGTCTAAAAACGCGTTGTCAAACTGTCGGTTGATCAAACCTGCGCGCGGGCCTTGCAATTGGTGACTCATGCCGCCTGTGCCCCAAATGTGGACATTCAACTTGCCATCAAAGCTGCTGACGGCTTTGGCAATGGCTTTGCCCAGGTTGAAACAACGCTGACCGCTGGGCACGGGGTACTGCACCACGTTCACGGCCAGCGGAATCACAGGACACGGCCAAGCGCTGGGCTGACCGCACATCAATGACAACGGCACGGTCAAGCCGTGGTCCACGTCCATTTTGTTGACGATGGTCAGGTCGAAGTCTTGCTGAATCACCGACTGAGCGATGTGTGCCGCCAACTCGGGGTGGCCTTGCACCACAGGCACAGGTCGGGGGCCCCAACCTTCATCGGCTGGTGTGTATTGCGCGGCGGTTCCGATGGCAAACGTGGGAATCATGTCCAAGCTGAACGCAGTCGCATGGTCGTTGAACACCAATATCACCACATCCGGTGTGTGTTGCTTCATCCATGTTTTGGAAAACGCATAACCTTCAAACAAAGGTTGCCAATAAGGTTCGTGGGTTTTGTCCATGTCGATCGCCGCGCCGATGGCGGGCACATGCGAAGTGAACACCGATGCGCTGATGCGTGCCATGATCAAGCGCCCCTTGTTGTGTGTGCGCTGCTGGCGCTTCCTTGGGGCTGTTGGTGCGCTTGTGCGTTACCGTCTTCGCCGATGTAACGGTTGCCTTCGACAGATCGTCCGCCTTGGATCATCATGTGGCGGTATTCTTCTTCGGTCATGCCCGTCATGCTGCCCGCCATTTGTTGAAAGCTTTTGCCGTCCGTGGCGCCGATCTTGGCCAAAAAATAAATGTTGCCACCGGTGCGAATGCACCAGTTCAAATCACGCGCCAACACCGCTTGTTTTTGTTCTTCGGTCATGTCCCATTCATCCAAATAAGCACGTTCATTGGCTTTGAAGCGGGCACGGTTGTCGGCTTTCATCAGCGACATGCAAAACTGGTTGAGCCAGTAGCCTTTGCGTGATTGTTCCATGTCAAAAATCGTGGTGCCGGGCACGTCCAAATACGGTTTATCAAGCGCCATGCGTGCTCTCCAAGCTGTGCAATTCGGGCCAATACAAACGGGTCGGGTTGGTCACCAACAAGCGTTGCTGCAAATCGGGTGTCACCGCTATTTGGGAGATGAAATTCACCAACAACCCATCATCAGGCATGTGGTCTTTCAAATTCGGGTGCGGCCAGTCGGTGCCCCACAGCACCCGGTCTGGAAAACTCTCCACGACATGACGCGCAAACGGGACGACATCGCGGTACGGTTGCGCTTGACCGTTCAAAGCTGGTGGCCCACCCAAGCTCAAACGTTCGGGGCAAGAAACTTTGCTCCACACATTCGGGTGCTCGCGCATGAACCGCATGAACAGATTGAACTCTGGGCCATTCAAAGGCTGGGACACATTCGGTCTGCCCATGTGGTCCACCACGACGGTGGTGGGCAATGCGGTGAAGAAATCCCACAACTCGGGCAGGTCCACGGCTTCGAAATAAATCACCACGTGCCAGCCCCAGGCTTGGATGCGCGAGGCGATTTCCATCAATTCATCTTTGGGTGTGAAATCAACCAAGCGTTTCACAAAATTGAACCGCACGCCACGAACACCGGCGTCGTGCATGGCTTGCAGTTCTGCATCACTGATGCTGCGCTTGACAGTTGCCACCCCCCGTGCGCGGCCTTGGGCACGCAGCAATGCATCGACCAACGCACGGTTGTCTGCGCCATGGCATGTGGCTTGAACGATGACGTTTTTGTCAAAGCCCAAATGGTCTCGCAAAGCGAACAATTGCGCAGCGGATGCATCGCAGGGCGTGTACTTGCGCTCAGGCGCGTAGGGAAATTCTGCGCCTGGACCAAACACATGGCAATGTGCATCGACCGCACCCGCTGGCAAAGCGAAGCTCGGTTTCGCAGGGCCGTCATACCAATCCAACCAGCCTGTGGTTTTGGTGAATTCGCCCGTGGTAGGTTTGCTCATGTGAATATCGTTGCTAAAAAAATGGCTGACGTTCTGATCAGCTGTCAATCGATGTAGGTCAAACCGGCTTTGGTCAAGGCGTCGCGCATGTTGTACATGTCGAGACCCAACACCCCAGAAGCCAACTTGGCTCGCTTTTCACCTTCGTTGGCTTCTCGTTCAGCTGCTGCGTCTGCGACTTGTGCTGCGATGGATGCAGGGACCACCACCACGCCATCGTCATCAGCCACCACCACATCACCCGGGTGAACCTGTGCACCCGCGCATACGACAGGCACATTGACAGACCCCACGGTGGCCTTGATGGTGCCTTTGGCGCTGATCGCACGACTCCACACGGGAAAACCCATTTGCGTCAGTTCAGCCACGTCGCGCACACCGGCATCAATCACCAACGCACGGGCACCGCGCGCCATGAATGACGTGGCCAGCAAATCCCCAAAATAACCATCGGTACAAGGCGCAGTGATGGCAGCCACCACGATGTCGCCAGGTTGGATTTGTTCGGCCACCACATGCATCATCCAGTTATCACCCGGGTGCAGCAGCACCGTCACAGCCGTGCCACTGATTCGCGCGCCAGCATAAATCGGGCGCATCACGGTGTGCATCAAGCCCAGCCGACCCATGGCTTCGTGCACCGTGGCCACGCCAAATTGACCCAACTTTTTCACGTCGTCAGGCGCTGCGCGAACGATGTGTTTCTTGACGGTTCCAAGTGGGTAATGCATGTCACAAACCTTTCTGCTTTAACCGGGCATCTAAGCGTGAGAACACCCTGCGGGCATTGCCTTCGTAAATCAATTCACGGTCATGTCCATCCAAGATCAGGCTTTCTTCGATGTAGCGTTTGGTGTCATCGAAGAAAAAACCGGTTTGCGGGTCTATGCCGCGCACGGCACCAATCATTTCTGAAGCAAACAAAATGTTTTTCACAGGTATCACGGTGCTGAGCAAGTCAATGCCCGGTTGGTGATAAACACACGTGTCAAAAAAAATGTTGTTGAGCAAATGCTCTTCAAGCAAAGGTTTTTTCAACTCCTGCGCCAGTCCGCGAAAACGCCCCCAGTGGTAAGGCACAGCGCCACCACCGTGCGGGATCAAAAACTTCAATGTGGGAAAGTCTTTGAACAAATCGCTGGTGAGGCATTGCATGAACGCGGTGGTGTCTGCATTCAAATAATGCGCACCCGTGGTGTGGAAACAGGCATTGCAACTGGTGGACACATGGACCATGGCCGGCAAGTCGTACTCGACCATTTTTTCGTAAATCGGGTACCAGTGCTTGTCGCTCAAGGGGGGGCTGGTCCAATGCCCACCCGATGGGTCAGGGTTCAAATTGATGCCGACCACACCGTAGTCTTTGACACACTTTTCCAACTCGGGAAGGCAAGTCGCCGGGTCCACCCCGGGCGACTGGGGCAGCATCGCCACGGGCACAAAATGGTCCGGAAACAAGGCAGACACACGGAAACACAATTCGTTGCAAATGCCAGCCCATGTGGAGGACACCGCAAAGTCGCCTATGTGGTGCGCCATGAACGAGGCACGCGGCGAAAACAAAGTGATGTCACTGCCACGCTGCTTCATCAAACGCAGTTGATTGGTTTCAATGCTTTCGCGCAATTCATCGTCGCTGATGTGAAGCTCGGATGCGTGCGGCATGCTGGCAGGATCGCTGATGCCTGCGATCTGGCGGTTGCGCCAAGTTTCTAAGGCCTTGGGCGCGGTGGTGTAGTGGCCGTGACAATCAATGACAAGATCCATCATCAAACTCCTGAAAAACTGTGGGGATGGGCTAGGTGCCCAGCAGATTCAATGGGAACGACACTTTGAACAAACCAGCACCCAGCACCAGATGCGGGCCAAAAGGCAAAGGCTCACCGGCTTTCAAATGTCCTCTTACACGCTCGTAAACAGCAAACACCACGCCGCTGACAGAAGCCAACAGCACCAATCCAGGCAAAGACATCCAACCCAACCATGCACCCAAGGCAGCCAGCAATTTGAAATCGCCTTCACCCATGCCTTGCTTGCCAGTGATCCAACCGAACACCGATTGCACCGACCACAACACACCGTAGCCCAAAGCAGCACCCCATACACTTTGCTCAAGCGACAGGTCAATCCACCCCAATGATGCACACAACATGCCCGCCCACATCAAGGGTAAGGTCAAGCTGTCAGGCAGCAACATGGTGTCTGCATCAATCAGCGCCAATGCGATCAAGACAGTGGCAAACATGGCCCAAGCCAATGCCGTGACTGAAATGCCGCTGTGCCATGCACAAAAAGCCCAAACCAATGCCACCACGGTTTCCACCAACGGGTAACGCCAAGAGACTTTGGCATGGCAATGGGCACATCGGCCTTTGAGCCACACAAAACTGAGCACCGGCACCAGATCACGCACACGCAATGGCGTGTGGCAATGGGTGCAGTGTGAGGCTGGGGTGGCCAAGTTGAACGCCGCCGGGACTTTGGCTTGCGCTTGCTGATTCACCAAATCGAATTCACGCTGCCATTGGTGTTGCATCATTTGCGGCAAACGCCATACCAACAGGTTGATGAAGCTGCCAATTTGCAAGCCCACCAAGCCCCCGACCAGCGGCCCAAACCAAGCCATGGTTGCCAGGTCCATCACATCATTCTCACGGCCCACAGGCATACGCCCGGGACAAACAACAACAACAACAAACGCAAAGCATCCCAAACCAGAAAAGGCAGCACGCCTTTGTAGGTTTCTGACATGGGCACTTCTTTTGCCAAATTGTTCACCACGTACACATTCAAACCCACAGGCGGTGCAATCAGTCCGATGCCCACGGTCATCAACACCAAAATGCCAAACCAGATGGCCTTGAGGTCTGGTGGCAAACCCCATAAGTCCAGTTGCATGATGGCAGGAAAAATCACAGGGATGGTCAGCAGCAACATAGACAACTCATCCATGACGCAACCCAACACGACATACAACAACAGCACAGCGAACACGACTGCAATGGGCGCCACAGGCAAATGGGTGACCCAGTCAGCCACCAACGAAGGCATGGCCGACAAAGCCAGTGCAGCATTCATCATGTCGGCACCCAAAAAAATCATGAACACCATGGCACTGGTTTCGGCGGTGCTCAACAAAGCCTGTCGCATGCCCGCACCTTTGAGTTCACCCCGGGCCAAGCCCACCACAAAGGTCAGCAAAGCACCGATGGCCGCGCCTTCGGTAGGCGAAAAAATACCACCGTAAATGCCGCCGAACACCACCAAGAAAATCATCAAAATCGGCCAGATTTTCCAAAGTGCATTCCAGCGTTCAGTGCGGGTGGCTTGCGCGCTCGGTGGAGCCATGTCCGGACGCAAACGACAGTACACAGAGATCACCGCCATGTAGCCGAGTGCAGCCAATATGCCCGGCACAATCGCCGCCGCAAACAACTTGGCAATGTTTTGTTCGGTCAAGATGGCATAGACCACCAAGGGAACCGAGGGCGGAATGAGGATACCCAAGGTGCCACCGGTCGCCAATGTGGCGGTGGACAACCGACCCAAATAGCCATGGGCTTTCATTTCAGGATAAGCCACTTGTGTGATGGTGGCCGATGTCGCCACAGATGAACCACACACCGCACCAAAAGCGGCCGCACTCAAAATGGCCGCCATGGCCAAGCCACCGCGTACATGGCCAATGAATGCAGAAGCGGCACGAAACAAGTCTCGGCTCAAGCCGCCTTGGGTAGCGAAATTGCCCATCAACAAAAACAAGGGGATCACACTCAACTCGTACACGGTCAATCGCGCAACCGCACTGCCTTTGAGCAAATTGAACAAAGCCATTTCGTTGTTGATGGCCCAATACCCAAGGGCTCCAGGAATGAACATGGCCGCTGCAATCGGCACGCGCACCATCATCATGAGCAACATCAAGGCAAACATGCCCAAACCGATCAGCGCAGGCGAATTCATGCTGAAAAATCAGTGTGAACAACTGGCAGTGAGCCGTTCAAAGCCAGTTGCCATGCCTGAACAATGGCCACCAACGCAGCCAACGCCAAACCGGGGGACAAACATGCATAAGCCCACCACATGGGCAGCCCCAAAATCATGCTGGCTTCAAACGATTGGTAGGCATCGGCAGCGCCCACGGCAGAGCGCCAAGACAACACGGCATACATCAGCGCCAGCATGACACAGCCGACCGCATCCAGTTTTGAGTTGGTTTTGTCAGAAGTGTGTTGCGTGAAGAAGTCCACCAAAATATTGCCGCCCCGCCATTGACACCAAGGCAGGCACAAAGACAGACTCAAAGCGATGCCCATTTGCACCATTTCAACATCGCCCTGCACAGGCGCTTGAAACAGCGCGCGACCGATGACACTCCATGCTGTCATGGCCGCGATCAACAACGCAAATGCCACGCCGGTCATGCCGCACCAAGCGCTTAAGCGGTGTAAAAAACCGTTCACTTTTTGTGTTTGGCCAGCAAGTCAGTGGCGTCTTGCAACAGTTGACGTCCATTCAAGCCACGGCGACCAACCTCATCAAACCATTCGTCGCGTAAAGGCGCGGCAGCTTTGATCCAGTTGTCAGTTTCAGCTGGTGACAACACCCAAATGGTGTTGCCACGGGTCTGTGCAGATTTGCGTCCCACGTCTTGGCTTTGGTCCCATACCTTGCCTATTTGTTTGGAGAAAGCAGCCCCGCTGTTGTTGTCAATCACCGCCTTCAAGTCGGGCGGCAAACTGTCATAGCGGGATTGGTTCATCGCGAAGACGAAGACAGCGGAGTACATGGACGGTTTAGATGGGTGGGTCTCGGTATGGAACTTGGTCATCTCTTGCAACTTGAAACCGGGGATGACTTCCCAAGGCAACAAAAACCCATCGATGGTGCCTTTGGACAAAGCGTCTGCCACCGCAGGCACCGGCATGCCCACAGGCGTGGCACCCAATTTGGCCAACAGTTTGTTGGTCAAGCGTGTCGGTGCACGCATTTTGAGGCCTTTGAAGTCGTCCAAGGTTTTGATTTGCTTGGTGGCCGTGTGCGCATATCCCTCGTCATGCACCCACACCGCCAAAATTTTGGTGCCCGGAAATTCTTTGAGCGCATTTTTTTGCAAATAGTCCCAGGCCGCAGAAGCTGCCACTTCGGCGGAGTTGGTCAAAAACGGCAACTCGAACACTTCCATGGAGGGAAAACGACCAGCGGTGTAACCGGGCAAAGTCACGACCAAATCATCGACGCCATCGCGTACCCGGTCAACCAGTTGCGCAGGTGTGCCGCCGCCCGACATGGCGGGCAGCAATTGGCATTTCAAATGGTTTTTGGATTCGGTCGCGATTTTTTCGCACCACGGCCCGATGACCCGCGTGGGTGCCATGGCGGTGGTCGGCCAAATATGGTGGAACTTCAACACCACTTCTTGTGCTGTGGCCATTCCGGGGAGGGTCGCGGCAACCATCCAAAGCAAAGATAAACGCAAGTGATTCAGCATGGGCAATTCTTCAAGACGGGGAGAGAACACAGGGCTGCCCGTTTGGGCTGTGCCAGCACAGACTATAACGTTCAGACACTGACGCCAACCTGATCTTGGCACAAGCCTGCAGCAGATTGGGACATGTGCAAAACCTCATGTTGGGGCTCGGCGTATCAGCTTGACCCCAGGCAACTGCGCAGAGTGACTGCTGCGAACGGCATGGCTCAAATTGCGTTGCGCCAGTCGCGAGTGTTCGCGCATGATGGCTTCAGCACGAGCACCTTCCCGTTGCTCAATCGCTTGCAACACTTGGCGGTGCTGGTCTTGCGCCACGATCAACATGTCGCGTGCTTGAGGGCTGTTGGCTTGACTCACTACAAACCCAGACGGTGACGCAAACGGCAAACCAACCACACGCTCCCACTCGCGGCGCACCACAGAACTGCCGGCCATGTCTTGCAAAAGCGCATGGAACTGTTCATTGCGCGCGACGTACGCGCTGAAAGCCTCTTCATTCAAACGGTCAGCGGCCAAAAGCAGGTCAATGCTTTGCAAGCAATCACGCGCGCGTGACAGCAAGTCAGGCGAGCAGCCGCGCTCGGCGGCCAGTCGAGCCGCCAAGCCCTCTAGCGTGCCGCGCAATTCAATGGCATCGGACACATCTTGCTCGGTGAATGTACGCACGGCATAGCCGCCATGGGCCAATGACTCCAGCAAACCTTCTTGCTCTAGCTTCATCAATGCCGTACGAATCGGCGTGCGCGACACACCCAATTTGTCTACCAATGTCAATTCAGCAATGCGCGCACCCGCTGGCAACTCGGCGGCCAAAATCATTTCTCGCAAACGCAGTTGTGCACGCACGGCCTGGGAATTGCCGGCAAGGGGCTCAACGGTCAAATGGGGGGGCGAAGAATGGATCAAGGGGTGGCAACCGGGGGCGTTAACACATGAACACAATGGCGAAATTGTATACAACGTAGCCTAAAAAACCCATGAAAATGACAAATTAATCGATTTTTTGGGGTGTTTATGTATACTTCGCCAGGTTTAAATCCGATCCACTGCCCAGGAGCCTCCATGACCACGCCCCACATTCCCGCACGCTTTGACCATGTCGGCAGTTTTTTGCGCCCCGCCTACTTGCTTGAAGCCCGCGAACAAAAAGCCAAAGGCGTGATCACTGCGGCGCAACTGCGCGAGGTCGAAGACAAAGCCATCACTGAGATTGTGAAGTTTCAAGAAGATGTCGGTTTGAAATCCATCACCGACGGCGAGTTTCGGCGCACGTATTTCCATATCGATTTTTTAGAGCAAATGGGCGGCGTGAAAACCGACATCCCCGTCACCATTGAACGCTCGGATGGCACCCAAGAATTGGCGCCGCCCGTCATTCGCGTGATCGACAAAGTACGCCATGTCAAAGACATTCAACTTGCTGACTTCAACTACCTGACATCCCAAATTGCCAAAGGCAGCACGCCCAAGGTGACCATCCCCTCGCCCACCATGCTGCACTTTCGGGGTGGCCGCGCTGGCATCAGCAAGGAGGCCTACCCAGAGCTTGACCCGTCGTTTTATGACGACGTGGCACAGGCTTACGGCGATGAATTGCGTTCGCTGGCCGCGGCAGGCTGCACCTATGTGCAAATGGACGACACCAACCTCGCCTATTTGTGCGATGACAAGATGCGCGAAGCAGCCCGCGCCCGTGGCGACGATCCCAATGAATTGCCACACCGTTATGCGGCCTTCATCAACAAAGTGGTGGCACAAAAACCCGCAGGCATGACATTGGCCATGCACTTGTGCCGTGGCAATTTCAAAAGCACGCACGCGGCAGCTGGCAACTACGAACCGGTGGCAGAAGCTTTGTTATCCGAGATGAACATAGACGCGTATTTTCTGGAATACGACGATGACCGCAGCGGCGACTTCCGTCCTTTGCGCTACTTGGCCAAAGACAAATTGGTGGTGCTGGGTTTGGTGACCACCAAATTTGGTGCGATGGAAAGCAAAGACAACCTCAAGCGCCGCATCGATGAAGCCGCGAAATACGCGCCGCTCTCACAACTGGCTTTGTCACCGCAGTGTGGCTTTTCCAGCACGGTGCACGGCAACAACATCGCGGTGGACGACCAACGCAACAAATTGCGTTTGGTGGTCGAAACAGCCCGTGAAGTGTGGGGCGATGCGTAAAGGCCGCGTCACGCGGGGTGCAACTTAACTGCCTTTGAAATCGGCTGGCCTGCGTTCTTTGAACGAGGCCAAGCCTTCTTTCAAGTCGTCAGTGAATGCCACGTCGCGAAATGACCGCGACTCCCATTGCAAGGCTTCGTTCATGTGCATGCCCACCGAACGACGCACCACTTCTTTGGCGAACCGGTGTGACAACGGCGCGCGACTGGCCAACATCTGCGCGTAGTCCAAGGTTTTGGACAACAACTCGGCTTGGGGGTAAATGCGATTGACCAGTCCGATGCGGTACGCGTGCTCAGCGTCTACCCGTTCGCCAGACAAAATGATTTCCATGGCGTGTCCCATGCCCACGATTTGGGGCAAACGTATCAATCCGCCGTCACACGCATGAAAACCCCACTTGGCATCTTGCAGCGCAAATTCTGCGTTCGGTGAACAAAACCGCAAATCGCAGGCCAAGGCCAATTCGAAGCCGCCTGAAATGGCAAACCCGTTGACCGCGGCCAGAATCGGTTTGTCAATGTCTAAATTGCGCGTGATGCCACCAAAGCCCGGGCCATTGGTGAATTTGCGCCGGAACTCAGGCGCTGCGGCTTGCGCGAATGCCAAGGTGTAGGTTTTCAAATCTGCCCCCGCGCAAAACGCTTGGTCACCCGCTCCGGTGATCACCGCGACCCGAGCATCATTGTCTTGGTCAAATGTGCGCCAAATCTCTGTCAATTCATCGTTGGCCGCAAAGTCCAAGGAATTCATTTTGTTTGCGCGTTGAATGGTGATCAATCGCACACCACCGTGCTTGTCGTAAGAAATATCAGCCATGTCAGGTCACCTTGAAAACAGGAATGTCGGGTGCAGTGTCGCTGGGTGTGACCGCGACAACGCGCTCACCGGTGGGGTCTGCGCTGTCGTGAAGCAAACGGCCAGAGATGCGCATGCCGTTGTCCAGATCAACGACACCCACGTGGTAGCTGCCTTCATTTTTGAAACGCAAAGGCGGTTTGCGCACCGTGGTCCAACTGGCGAGTCGGCCTGTGGCCGTCACTTCAACGGTTGAAAATTGCCGACCGAGGCAACGCGCGCACACCATCGGTGAACGCTGCGTGATGGTTTGACAGCCCACACATTGGTAGGCGGTCAATGTCGCCAATGGCGCATGCGCGGTCATGCTTCGCGACCCAAAATATGCACGGTGCAAGCCACACCGGTTCCACCCAAATTGTGGGTCATGCCGATGCTGGCGTCTTTCACGGGGTTGCTGTGTTCACCCCGCAGTTGCAAGACCACTTCGACAATTTGCCCCACACCTGTGGCACCTACCGGATGCCCTTTGGCCAACAAACCGCCACTGGGATTGATCACAATGTCGCCTTGCATGCCAGTGCGACCCTGCGCCGCCCAGCGCCCGCCTTCACCACGCGGCACCAAGCCCAAATCCTCGCTGTCAATGATTTCTGCGATCGAAAAACAATCATGCAGCTCGACCAAATCAATGTTCGATGGCTTCAAACCGGATTGTTGATAGGCTTGCTGCGCCGCCGCCACGGTGGCTTCAAATGTGCACAAATCGGGATGCTGCGAGACACGCGCTGAACCGCTGGTTTGTGCGCTGGCCATGACGCGAATCAGCGCTTGATGCTGCGCATCGCCGAGCATGTCTTTGGCGCAAACCACCACCGCCGCCGCGCCATCGCTGGGTGGACAGCAATCAAACAATTGCAACGGGTCCGCGATCATGGCGGACGCACACACTTGGTCCAACGACAAATCGGCGCCCATTTGCGCCAGTGGATTTTTCAACCCATGGGCTTTGTTTTTGATCACCACCGCCGCAATGTCCTCGCGTGTCGTGCCGTATTGACGCGCATGCGAACGCCAAGCCAACCCAAACAGCCCCGGGAAGGTCAAGCCACTCATGCCGTCGTATTCGTTGTCCATGGCGCAATTGAGGGCGGTGGTCATGTCCGTGGTGCTGGCATGCGTCATGGTCTCAACGCCCACGACCAAGACCGCATCACACACGCCTGTGGCCACCATCAGGCAGGCGTGCCTGAACGCAATGCCACCTGAAGCACACGCCCCTTCTACCTTGGTGCAGGGTATGCCAGACAAGCCCAACTGTTCGGCCACCAAGCCTGCCAACACCTCTTTGCCGTTCAACGGCCCGCTGATGAAGTTACCCAAATACACCGCGCCAATGCGATCGCGCGCAATGCCCGATTGCACCAAGGCCTGCGCTCCCGCATCCACCGCCAATGCTTCAATCGGTGTTTGCGGGTGCTTGCCAAAACGTGTGGAGCCTGTGCCGGCGACGAATACTTGACGCATCATCTGCCCCCTTGTTTGAGTTCTTGCCGCAAGGCGGTTTTCAAAATCTTGCCGTAGTTGTTCTTGGGCAAATCAGTGACAAACATGTAGTCACGCGGCCTTTTAAAACGAGCCAAGTTGTCTAAGCACAAAGCGTCCAAGGCATTGGCGTCGACGCTTGCACCAGGTTTGCACACCACAAATGCCACCGGCTCTTCACCCAAGTCTGCACTGGCTGCACCGATGACAGACACCTCGGCCACAGCCGGATGGCGCAACAACACCTCTTCAATTTCACGTGGGTAAATGTTGCTGCCGCCGCGAATGATCAAGTCTTTCGAGCGGTCGCGCAAAGTCAAATAACCTTGCGCATCCAATGACCCGATGTCCCCTGTCCATAACCAACCATCGCGAATCGCGGCGGCAGTGGCCACAGGGTTGTTCCAGTAACCCAACATGCGTGTGTCGCTTCGGGTGACCACTTCGCCCGGTTCGCCCAACGGCACATCACGCCCCGCTTCATCCACCACCCTCACCTGCACACCGGTGCGTGCTGTGCCACATGAGGCCAACCGCGCCAAATGCGCTGCATCTTGCGGGCCTTCGTGGTCATTCTTTGACAAGGCAGTGATGGTCATGGGGCTCTCGCCTTGGCCGTAAATTTGCACCATGCGCGGACCAAACACCGACAAGCATTCCAACAAATCGGACACGTACATCGGCCCGCCGCCATAGGTGATGGTTTGCAACTGTCCGGCCGGGTTGCTCAGGCCTTGGCTGGACCGCAGCATGCGGGTCAACATGGTGGGTGCCGCAAAAAAGGTGACACGCGGATAACGCTGCAAGGCGTCGAACACCACCTCTGGGTGGAAGGCTGGCTCAATCACCTGATGCCCACCGTTGAACAAATGCGGCAAGCTGTACAAACCGGAGCCGTGGGACAACGGCGCCACATGCAAATGGGTGTCACCGGCTTGAACGAGATCAATGTCTGCACCGTACTGCAAACACATTTGCATCAAATTGCGGTGCGACAGCATCGCACCTTTGGGAACGCC
>CANGZG010000036.1 GCA_947458415.1 Comamonadaceae bacterium
GACATGAATGTGGTGATGACGTGTTCGGGTGGCTATGTGGAAGTTCAGGGCACTGCCGAAGGTTGCGCGTTCAGTCGCTCGGAGATGGACCAATTGCTCGCATTGGCAGACAAGGGCATTCGCGAGTTGGTGATCATGCAAAAAGCCGCGTTGGCAACCTGACATGTCTGCCATCACCCGAATCGTTTTGGCCTCCAACAACCCAGGCAAGCTGCATGAATTGCAAGCCATGTTTGCGCCGCTGGGTTTGCAGTTGATGGCGCAATCCGAACTCGATATTCCTGAAGCGCCTGAGCCATTTCACACATTTGTTGAGAATGCACTGGCCAAAGCACGGCATGCCAGTCGTTACAGCGGCTTGCCTGCATTGGCCGACGATGCAGGTTTGTGTGTGGATGCGTTTCAGGGTTTGCCAGGCGTGCAAACAGCTTTTTATTGCACGCAGTTTGGTTACACCAAAAGTGACGACAACAACCGCCGTGCATTGCTGGAGCAAATGCAAGACATCACGAACCGCAAAGCGGCGCTGGTCAGCACGTTGGTGGCGTTGCGGCATACCGATGACCCCGAACCCTTGATTGCCAGTGGCCGTGCGGCGGGTGAAATCACACGCGAGTTGCGTGGCACAAATGGCTTTGGGTTTGACCCGGTGATGTTGATTCCCGAATTGAACATGACGTTTGCTGAAATGACCGAGGAAGAAAAAAACCATCGAAGCCACCGAGGACAGGCCGCTCGTTTGATGCGGGAATTGATGGCGCAGCGCTGGCTGACATGAAGCTCGACATCGGACACTTGATGCGGCCCGGCACATTGACACTGCCTGCCTTGCCGCCGTTGTCCGTTTACGTGCATTTGCCTTGGTGTTTGAAAAAATGCCCTTATTGCGATTTCAATTCGCACGAATGGCGAACGGCGACGTCAACGGCGGCGCTGATACCGGTGCAAGCCGCTTCACCCAGCTTGCCTGAACCCGCTTATTTGGATGCGTTGTGCGCCGATTTAGAGAGCAGTTTGCCGTTGGTGTGGGGCAGACCGGTGCACAGCCTGTTCATCGGTGGTGGCACGCCGAGTTTGTTTTCTCCCTCTGGCATCGCACGGTTGATCAGCGATTTGCGCGCACGTTTGCCATTGGTGGCCGACTGTGAAATCACGCTCGAGGCCAACCCGGGCACGTTTGAAACGGACCGGTTTCACGCCTACAGACAAGCTGGCGTGACGCGTTTATCGGTCGGCGTGCAAAGCTTTGATGACCAGCATTTGAAAGCCATTGGAAGGGTGCACGATGGTGCACAAGCCTTGGCCGCTGTGCGCGAAGCATCGGTGGCGTTTGACACATTCAACATCGATTTGATGTATGCCTTGCCCGGGCAGCAGCAGAACGACTTGAAGCGAGATCTGTCAACGGCGTTGGATCTGAAGCCTTCGCATCTCTCCATCTACCACTTGACGATTGAACCCAACACCTTGTTTGCAAAGCATGCGCCCCCCGGGTTGCCACAGGAAGACCAAGCCTATGACATGCTCGATGCCATCATTGGCGAGACAGAGAGACTGGGTTTGCAGCGCTACGAAGTCTCAGCGTTTGCCAAAGAGGGGCACCGTTGTTGGCACAACACCAATTACTGGCAGTTTGGCGATTATTTGGGTTTGGGTGCGGGCGCACACAGCAAGATCAGTTTTGCCCACCGGATTTGCAGAATGGTCAGGCACCGCGAACCCGGTTTGTACATGCAAAAAGCCATGGCAGAGGACGCGGTGGCCCAATTTGAAGAAGTCAGCCGCTCCCAATTGCCTTTTGAATTCATGCTCAATGCATTGCGATTGAAAGAAGGTGTGCCGATCGCTGCCTTCATGGAGCGGACCGGCATGCCGCTGTCTGCCATCGAACCGGGCTTGCAAAAGGCGCAAGCACGGGGGTTGTTGTCCGTCGATCACGCTTGTATGCGACCGACAGAAAAAGGATTTGATTTTTTGAGCGACCTGCAAGCCCTTTTTCTGCCTGACAGCGCCGAGTAAAGAGCTGGTTAGAATGCACGAGCTTGACCCAGCACGATTAGGAAGCGTGGCAGAGTGGTCGATTGCACCGGTCTTGAAAACCGGCAACCCGCAAGGGTTCGTGAGTTCGAATCTCACCGCTTCCGCCAAGTGTTTTCTAGCATGGCCTCGGAGATATTGACAGGCGCACAAGCCAATATGTATTCTTAATCATTAAGACAAGTTTCAAACTAAACTTGATCTCGATTTATTCAATTTTAAGAGACCTTGTATGAAAAAAAACCTGTTGTTATTTTGTTTTTTCCCTTTCCAACTATTCGCCCAAGTGTTGGGAAATTTTGAACCGTTTGAGGCAGGTGATGCATTGGTTTACTCCGTGAATGTCAATGGCACAGTCAAAAAATTGGAATACAGTTACGTCACATCTGATAAAAATGGCGTCTCTGGAAAAGTGATTTTCGGCGACAAGGAAGGTGAATTTAAGTCTCCTGGGCTTGGTTTTGAAGAGAAAGATTTTGGACTGAGCAATGGTCAAATGTTTTCTAGAGTTCCCCCAATAAAACTGTTTGAACCTAGTATTCAAGTAGGTAACAAATGGAACGCTTTGTTTGAAGCAAAGGGGGAGACTTTGACAGTTCAAATTATTCAACAAGCGCAAGCCAGCAAACTTGAAAAAGTCAAATTCAAGTTTGGGGAATATGAGGCCATTTTGGTGACCAACAATGACGCCATCCAAGGCATCACCAACAAGTCGGAAGTTTTTGTGGGGAAATCAACCGCCAAAATTTGGGTGGGCGTGGTCAATAACCGAGCCTTGATTTTGAAGCGCGAATACCAAAATTCATTCGGTGATAAATTTGTTCAAGAGCTCGCGGAGCTGCCTAAAGTTTCTGATGTGCAAAAGAAACTTGAAAAACTCAAAGAACTGTTCAAACAAGGTTTGATCAATGAATCTGAATACGAGTCCAAGCGTAAAGAGTTGTTGAAAAAATTGTGACGCTTGGTACCCACAGCGCTTCAGCTTTCACGTTTGGAATACACTGGAATTTCTAAACCAATTTGGAGGCTAGGCGACATGAACGCACCCGCAGATATTTCCAACATGCACGACCGTCACCAGAAATTGGGGGATGGCGTGTCTCCTGCACTGCCGCAGCCGCCCAAATTCAACAACCCGCAAGACGAGCGCTTGCATCGCAAACAAATGTTGGCGGCTGCGTTTCGCTTGTTCTCGCGGTTTGGGTTTGACGAGGGTGTGGCCGGTCACATCACTGCACGGGACCCGGAATTCAAAGACACGTTTTGGGTCAATCCGTTTGGCGTGCATTTCAGCCAAATCAAAGTCTCTAACCTGATTCGGGTTGACCACCGAGGCAATGTGGTCGAGGGTGTGCTGCCAGTGAACGAAGCCGCATTCGCCATTCATTCGCGAATCCACCATGCCCGACCCGATGTGGTGGCTGCCGCCCATACCCATGCGCCGCATGGCCGCGCTTGGGCGACGCTGGGCAAACCGCTGGACATCATTTCGCTGGATTCATGCGCTTTCTACAAAGACCATGTGGTGCATGACGATTTTGAAGGCGTGGTGTTAGAGCTCGATGAGGGAGAGCGCATTGCCAAAGCCTTGGGTAAGAACAAAGGTGTGATTTTGCAAAACCACGGTTTGTTGACCGTGGGGGATTCTGTCGAAGCAGCAGCATGGTGGTATATCGCCATGGAACGTTGCTGTCAGGTGCAGTTGATGGCCGAGGCAGCTTCGCACGGCAAGCCTTTGAAAATGGTCACCCAGGCAGCTGCTGAGCAGGCTTACCCCATCGTCGGCTCGTCATACGCGGGTTGGTTCCAGTTCCAGCCTTTGCTTGCGCGCATTTCGAAAGACCAGCCCGATTTGTTTGACTGACTCACATACGCTTCGTTAGGGCTTGTGTGCAGTTGAACAAGCAAGTCGTCAATCACAATGAAAAAAGCGCCCGCAGGGCGCTTTTTTTTCGGGAGGCTCTTGACCTTGCAGATCAGAATTTCAGGCCCACACCCAATGTGTAACCCGAGGAGCTTGAGCTACCAGTTTGCGAGAAATAACCACCTGATGCAAACACAGATTCAGTGATGTTGTACTTCACACCCAGACTGAAGTTGTTGTAAGAAACCGATCCGGCAGATATGTATGAATAAGCACCCAAGATGTCTGAGTCGCCAGAAACCTTGGCTCTGGCACCAAGAGACAAGTTGTAGCCTGTTTTAGTGCCGGAGTAGGTTTGCGAATAATACGAAAGAGATGTCAAAAAATCTGCGTTCGCAGCAATAGGCATGCGGTATCCCAAGCCTAAATTGGATTTTTCGTAGTCAGATTTACCTGATTTGGATAAGCTGGCATAGTTAGCCAATACATAAATACTTTCACTGACCAAAAAAGATCCGCTGGTGTAATAACCTGCATAGTTGGAAGTCGTTCCGATTTTGGCGGAGGCATAGTCAACTTCAATCTTGTTGTAATCCAAACCCGTGTCTGTTTTTCCAGGCTCATTGGCAAGCGCCATTGTGCTGACCAAAGATGCAACTGCCAAAGCAACTATTTTTTTCATGAACAACTCCTTGTTGAGATGGTTAATTCTAAAACCAAACAATGCATCAAGCTCACCATGCCGTGGTTGTGGATGTCAATTTGTTGTTTGATCAAACTTAAGCATTGAAAAATATAAAAAAATAGTCAATAAGAAATATAAACATAACCCATCACGCATGAACAAATTGTGGTGCATGCGTTGAACGTTTGAAAATCATCAAGACATGTCTGAATGGATCAAGCCATGCCGCATGGCCAGCAGCGTCATTTCAGACTGGTTCGCCAATTCCAGTTTTTGTTTGATTTTGTAAAGGTGCGTGCCCACGGTGGACGCAGACAGTTTCAATGTCTCAGAAATTTGCGCCACAGATTGGCCCCTGGCCAGTTGCATGAACACTTCAAATTCGCGTGGCGAGAGTTTTTCGATCGGGCTTTGGTCGCCATCCAAATCTTGCATGGCCATGCGCTGTGCAATCACCGGGTCGATGAATCGTTTCTTTTGCGACACCAAACGAATCGCGTCGATCAACACCTCGGGTGCGGTGCGTTTGGACAAATAGCCCAAGGCGCCGGCTTGCAGTGCGCGCTTGGAATAGCTGGTGTCTTCGTGCGCTGACAAAGACAGTATGCGAGCGCCGGGGTCTTTGGCCACCATGCGTTTGATGGCTTCAATGCCACCCATGCCTGACATGGCAATGTCCATCACCACCACATCGGGCCGGTGTGCATCGTAGAGTTGCAAGGCTTCTTCACCGCTGGAAGCTTCAGCCACCACTTCCACGTCATCCCAAGTTTGCAGCAACACTTTGAATCCGCCACGCACCACGGCATGGTCGTCTACCAACATCAATTTCAATTTAGCCATGGCTGGGATTGTGGCTCAGCGGCAATTCAGCCCATACCCTTGCCCCTTGCGGTTGAAGGGGCTCGAACACCAAATGGCCGCCCAAGCCTTGCGCGCGTTCACCCATGCCCACCACCCCAAAGTGCCCCGAGGATTGCCAATCTGAGCCTGGGCCATTGCCGTTGTCGCGTACTTCAAGTTGCAGTGTGGTGTGGTCAAGCCGAACATGCATGTCAATCTGGCTCGCTTGGGCATGCCGCAACGCATTCGTCAATGACTCTTGCATGATGCGGTACACCGCGGTGGCCAAGTTGTCTGCCAACTTGTCCAAAGGTGCATCCACATGAAGTGAGATCTGAATGTCAGGATGCCTGCTGCGCGCCTCTTCCAGCATGTCTTGCAAAGCATCTTGCAAACCGAACCTGTCCAAAGCAAGCGGTCGAAGTTTGGTGACGAGTTGGTGCACTTCTTCGTAAATCGCATCGGCACATTCGATCACCATGCGAGCGGAGGCTTCTATCTGTGCATCCACCCCTTTGGCACGGTGAGCGATGGCCATGCCCACACTTTTGATCGCAGTGACTTGCTGCCCCAGTTCATCATGCAATTCGCGCGCGATTTGCCCCCGGACTTCTTCAATTCGCGATTGAATCACATGGGTTAATTCACGACTTTGTGCCAAGGCTTGTGTGGCTTCACGCGCTTTCTCTCGAGCCACCATTCCCTCTTGCAAAGAACTGGCCATGCTGTTGAACGCACGCCCCATCATTTGTGCTTCTTGCCCACGCATGCCTGGCAAGCGGGTGTCGTAGTCGCCTCGCCCGACTTCTTGGAGGGCATGTACCACTTGTTGAATCGGTTGCAAAGCCCTTCCCAATAATCTGTACACCAACAATATGACGACAGTCACGCCAGTCAACAAGGTGACCAGCATGGGAACAAAATCGTCCCAGCCATCCAAGATGGCGCGGGACGGATCGGCACGCACCAGCAATCGGCCATGTGCCAATTGGATTTCGCGGGTTTTGACGGAAGGCGAGACGATTCTGCTGTACCACTGCGGTGCGTCGCGCCCCGCTTTGTACACCGGCGGAGGCGAGTGATACACGACATGGCCGTCGAGGTCCAGCAACTCAATTTCATTGGCACGCACCCGACCCAATTGGCTCAAAAACTGGCGCATGTCATTCAAACTGGTTTGGTTGCTGACCGCTTGCAAGCGCGACAGCAATTGGGTCGCCACCATGTTGGCGCCTTCCATTTCATCGTCCACGCTGCGACGGGTGTCTTTGAGTTGCAAGCCGATCAACAACGACGCAAAGCACAACAACATCACGCCGATGATCAAATTGATTTGCAAACGCAATGACATGGGTTCAACCTTGGGTGCGAATCGATTCCACCAGCGCGTTGATTTCTTGCACCAACGCGGCGGTCATGGGGGCTTCAAACGGATTATGTCCAGCGTTGTCGATCATGCGCAATTGGCTGTGGGGAAGTTGCTGATGCACCGACCATGCGGATTCAGGGCGACAAATCCAATCCAAGCGACCATGCAACAAGGTCACCGGCATGGCATGTAAGGGCCCCAACTGCGACAGCAAGCCCTCTTTTGGAAAGAAGCAATGGTGCTGCAAATAATGGCTTTGCAAACGGTATTTGGCCAACAGCGTAGACGCTTCTGAGGCAGATGGTTGGGTCAATGGCAGGTCTTGAAAGCGTCGGTTGGTCAGCGCGTTTTCCCAAGCCTGCCAAGCCAGCGCTGCCGTCAATGCCTCTTCATCATGGCCATGCGACACACGTTGAATAAGTTGTGCCATCACGGTTGAACCGTTGACTTGCAAGTGACGCGTCAACGCTGCCCACGCATCAGGCATGCATTGCTGGGCATCCTCGAAAAACCAATGCAAATCTGTGGGCCGAGACAAAAACACCCCTCGGATCACCGCACCGGTGCACCGGCCTGGGTGGGCGCTGGCGTAGGCCAATCCCAAACCGCCGCCCCACGAACCGCCAACCACCAACCAGCGGTCAATTTGCAAATGCTCACGCAGTCTTTCGATGTCGTCGATCAAATCGGCCGTGGTGTTGGCTTGCAAAGGCCGCTTTGCCTGACTGCGTCCGCAACCCCGTTGATCAAACAACACGGCACGCACATGGGTGGGGTGAAACAGTTGCCGGTGACGTGGCCCGCAGCCACTGCCAGGCCCACCGTGCAGGAACACGACGGGCACGCCGCTGGCCTGACCACTTTCTTCAAAATAGACTGCATGGCCGTCTTTTTCGGGCAAAAAACCGTGTCGGTAAGGCGCTGTGGCTGGGTAGAGGTCGGGCAAAGTGGCTTCAGACATAGCCAAGGATGCTATTCCTTTTGCCTTGGTATTGCGTTAATACAAAGGTAGTGGTGGGGCTTACCCTAGGATGAACTACAGAAAATCTTGAGGTCAGATTCCATGTGTCACCGATGGCAACGCCCACAGTGATGGGGCAAAGTACACACCTGTGTTCAGAATGTCTCTGTACGCGATTGGCCGTGATCAGCGGCGTGACTTTAGGAGATACACCATGAAATGGCAAACACCTGCAGCTAGCGACATGCGTTTCGGTTTCGAAATCACCATGTACATCGCTAACCGTTAATTTGACGGTGGTCTGTCGGGGCAACCCGGCAGACCTTTTTTTCGCTTCCTTTGTATTTTGATGTTCCGCGCTTGACGCGGATTTTTTTTAAAGCGGCGCTATTGTGAAAATTCATGTGCTTGGTTCGGCCGCTGGTGGCGGATTCCCTCAATGGAATTGCAATTGTCCTCAATGCAGCGCGGTGCGCGCGGGCAGTGCGCACCATGTGGCGCGCACACAATCTTCCATTGCGGTCTGCGCCAATGACACCGACTGGCTGCTCGTCAATGCATCGCCTGATGTGTTGCAACAAATCAAAGCGTTCCCCGCCTTGCAACCCGCGCGCGCATTGCGCGACACAGGCATTGCTGCCGTGCTGCTGATGGATGCCCAAATTGACCACACCACGGGCTTGTTGATGCTGCGCGAGCACCGTCAAAAATTACCTTTGTACTGCCACCCGTTGGTACGTGAAGACTTGAGCACGGGTAACCCGCTGTTCAAAGTGTTGTCGCATTACTGTGGCATCGATTGGCATGAGTTGCATTTGCAAACCGCCTTCGATGTGCCCGGGCTTCATGGGTTGCAATTCGAAGCACTGCCTTTGATCAGCAATGCCCCGCCTTACTCGCCGCACAGAGACAAGCCTCAACCCGGCGACAACGTGGGACTGAAAGTGCTTGATGAACAGACTGGCAAAACCCTGTTTTATGCGCCTGGCTTGGGACAAATGGAGCCGCATGTGTGGCAGGCCATGCAATCGGCCGACTGCGTGATGGTTGACGGGACCTTGTGGACCGACGACGAAATGATTGCATTGGGTGCATCGAAAAAAACCTCACGTGCCATGGGACACATGCCCCAAAGCGGCGAAGGCGGCATGATCGAATGGCTTGATAAGCTGCCCAGCCATGTGCGGAAAATTTTGATCCACATCAACAACACCAATCCGATTTTGGACGACAGCAGCCCGCAGCGCCAAACCTTGAAGTCTCACGGCATCGAGGTGGCATTTGATGGCATGGAGATCACCCTGTGAACAACACAATGAACGAAGCGCTGGCTGATACACGCACACCTTGGGGCGCCGAAGAATTTGAAACCTTGCTGCGCGGCAAAAGCACCAGCTACCACATCCACCATCCGTTTCATGTGATGATGGCTGAAGGCAAACTCAATGCGGCGCAATTGCGCGGTTGGGTGGCCAATCGGTTTTATTACCAAATTTCCATCCCGCTGAAAGACGCGGCCATTCTGTCCAATTGCAACGACCGCGAGATTCGACGCGAATGGATTTTGCGCATCCTCGATCACGATGGCTTTGAATTGAACGGCTTGAAAGACGAAGGCGGCATTGAAGCATGGATCCATTTGGGTCAAGCCGTGGGGTTGAGCCGTGACGATGTCACTTCGCTTCGCTATGTGGCGCCTGCCAGCCGATTCGCGGTCGATGCCTATGTCAATTTTGCACGGCGACAGCCTTGGCAAGAGGCGGTGGCCTCCAGCCTCACCGAATTGTTTGCGCCGCACATACACCAGCAGCGCATTGACACTTGGCCAGAAAAATACCCATGGGTGGACCCCACGGGTTTGCAGTATTTCAAAAACCGGTTGACCCAAGCGCGTCGCGATGTGGCGCATGGTTTGAAATTCACGTTGGACTATTTCAGCCAGACCCGCGCTTTGCAAGAGCGTGCCTTGGAAATTTTGCAATTCAAACTCAACGTGTTGTGGGCTTTGGCGGACGCCATCATGCTTGACCAATGCAACGTGCAAATCACAGGACCGAAAACATGAGCGCCGATGACGCCGTGCTGTTGAGCACCCCCGCTTTGTCCGCCATGTTTCGTTTGCAATGGGAAGAAGTTCAGCAGGCGTGGGTGCTGCTTTACCCTGAAGGCATGGTCAAGTTGAATGGCAGTGCAGGTGAAATCATCAAACGTTTAGACGGCAAGAAAAATGTCACTGCATTGATCGCGGAATTGGAAAAAGATTTTGAGACCACGGGTTTGCAACAGGATGTGCTGTCCTTTTTGGACATCGCCAAACAACAAGGTTGGGTGAAAGCATGACGCCGACGATCAATGGCAAAGAAGTGACGGTCGGTCCACCCTTGTGGCTGCTCGCAGAAGTGACCTATGCATGCCCGTTGCATTGTGTCTTTTGTTACAACCCGGTCGATTACACCCAACACGGTCCCGAATTGACCACGCAAGAATGGATCAAAGTGTTGCGCGATGCACGCGCGGCCGGCAGCGTGCAATGCGGTTTCTCTGGCGGCGAGCCTCTGGTGCGTGATGACTTGGAAACGTTGGTGGCCGAGGCGCACAAACTGGGTTTTTATACCAACCTGTTGACATCGGGCATTGGTTTCACGCCCGAGCGAGCGAAGGCTTTGAAAGAGGCGGGGTTGGACCACGTGCAGCTCTCGTTTCAGGATTCCACCCGTGAGCTCAACGACTTTTTGTCGCACACCAAAACCTTTGCATTGAAACAAAAAGCGGCGCAGTTGATCCAAGCCAATGGCTGGCCGATGGTGCTCAATTGCGTGATTCACCGTTTGAACATTGACTACATTGACAAGATCATTGAGCTGGCGGTCGATTTGGGGGCTGAGTACTTGGAATTGGCCAACAGCCAATACTATTCATGGGCACAACTCAATCGCGAAGGTTTGATGCCGAGTCGAGAGCAACTGCAGCGCGCTGAGCGTGTGACCAATGAATACCGCGAAAAACTGGGCGACAAATTGCCCATCTTTTTCGTGGTGCCCGATTACTATGAAACCCGTCCCAAAAAATGCATGAATGGTTGGGGAAATATTTTCCTGACCATCACGCCAGACGGTTCTGCATTGCCTTGTCACACCGCCAAAATGATCAAGCATTTGGAATTTCCAAATGTGAAGAACATGTCGGTGAAAGACATTTGGTACGAGTCCGAATCGTTCAACCATTACCGTGGTGATGCGTGGATGAAAGACCCGTGCCGCACTTGCGAAGACAAGGAAAAAGACCTCGGCGGCTGCCGTTGTCAGGCGCTGATGTTGACCGGCGACGCGGCGAATGCCGACCCCGTGTGTGACAAGTCACAGCACCACCAAGTGGTGTTGGATGCGGTCGCGTTTGCGCAAATACCCGACACCCAGCGCGTGGAAGTCAAGCCCTTGGTGTTTCGGGACCCGATCAATTCACGCAAACTCAGTTCGGTTCAGTCTTGACCCATCATCCACAGTTGGGTTGAACGCGCACCACTGCGGCAAAACGCCAGCACTGGCCCCGGCGCGTTGTTGACCAATGTTGCCATCTCTTTGATTTGATCGGGCGTGATGGCGCCACTGATGACAGGCAAATAGTGGTAGATCAAGCCTGCCGCTTCGGCGGCTGTTTGCATTTGCGCCGAGGTGGGTTGATCGGGGCCACCTTCCATGTCAGGCCGGTTGTTGATCACCGTGTGAAACCCATGTTGCGCCAAGGCGGGCATGTGCTCGGGTGCCAATTGCGGGGCAGTGGCGAAATGGTCGGTGTGCTTCGTGACTTGCATAAAGTTCCTGTGGAGAGACGGCGTCAGTGACTGGGTTTGGCGTCGCCTTGTGCGGCGGCGGGTGCTTCTTTGGCGGGCGCAGATTTATCGTCTTTGGCTTTGCTTGGGCCCTTTGCGCGGGAAGGTTGACCGCACAGCATGCTGATGACTTTCTCCGCCACCGTGTCACCACTGACGGGTTTCCAAGGGGTGGATTGGGTGCTGGTGAACAGCGTCTTGCCTTCGCCCATGGCCTCGGATTTGGAAGCAAATGCCAATGTGCGTCGTCTGGATTCGTGGCAATCGTATTCCATCAACACCAATCTGGATTTGACACCGGCCTTGGATTTGTCGTTGAGGTCGATCAAATGCCAAGCCTGCGGGAACACGCTGCTGGCGCGGATTTTGTCGGGGTCAATGTAGACCACGGCCAGGTAGTTTTCATCTACTTTTTCCCATTCGGCCATGGCCATCCAAGGCAGGCAGCACAACCACAGGGCGAAGATCCATTTCAAACAGCGGATGGGGTTCATGCCCGCATTTTGCCATTGAAGAAACAGCGCAGCGATCAGTCCAGTCCGCCGCTGCGTTGCACCTGCTTTTCGACCGCCTGCATCAGCCATTCCGGGGCAGGTGCCCACACACACAAGCGCTTCTTGGCGCGGGTCATGCCGGTGTAAATCAGTTCGCGGGTTAATAAAGGAACAGGCTGGTCGGGCAACACCAACAGCACGTGTTCAAACTCTGAACCTTGCGATTGGTGAACGGTCATGGCAAACACCGTGTCCACATCGTCAAGCCGACCGGGTACTTGCCAGCGCACACCGCCATTGGCGTCGGCGAAGGCCACACGCAGTCGAATGGTGCCCTCAACCATTTTGGGCAAACACAGGCCGAGGTCACCGTTCATCAGACCCAGCGCGTAATCATTTCGCCTGGCCATCACGGGTCGGCCCACAAACCATGCTTGGTCAGCAAACCCCAAAGCGTGTTGCAGTTGTCGGTTAAAGCCTTGCACACCCCAACGGCCTTCGCGCACCGCGCACAACACGCCCATGCGGGTGAAACTTTGCAACAAGGCCGTGGCCGATGCATCGCTGCAATGGCTGGACGCTGATTGAAACTCAGCCAGCTCGTCAAGCCATGGTTGCCAACCCTGTTTGATTTGCTGCAACGTGTCAGTATGCGTGCTGTGAGGTTCGCTCAACCGCGAGACCACAGCATCAGAGGCAAAACACCCTTGCGGGGCTTCCTCCCAAAGCGCACGCAAACCAGCGCGGTCACCTCGGTTGGCCGCACGCGCCCATCGACCAATGCCTTGGGTGGCATCAAACCGGTGACTGTGAACCAAGCTGATGGTGTGGCTTGACAGCCAATGGCCTTGACACAGTTGCGCCATGACTGCACCAGCTTCCACCGATGCCAATTGGTCTTTGTCACCGAGCAAAATCAACCGGGCGGACAATGGCACGGCTTGCAGCAAGCGCGCCATGAGTTCCAAGTCGATCATGGACGCCTCATCCACCACCACCACATCCGGTGGGTTGCTCGAATGGGCTTGCGCAGCATCAGTCAACAACCACCGATGCAAGGTCAACGCGGTGTCTGGCAACACCTGCGCTTCTTGTTCGGGTAACAGAGAACGAGCTTGTGCCATGGTTTGCGACAACCGCGCGGCTGCTTTGCCAGTGGGTGCGGTCAGCACCACATGCAATGGCGCAGACGCATTCGCTTGCAACAGACGCAACAGTTTGACGACCGTGGTGGTTTTTCCGGTGCCAGGTCCACCGGTGATCAAGGTGACTGCATGGGCAGCGGCATGGGCGCAGGCTTCACGTTGCATGTCTGGTGTGGTGCCCGTGGGACCGAACAAGCCATCGAGTTGCAAAGACAAATTGGCAGGCGCCGTGATGTGTCGCTGCAAACGCGCCGACAGATTTTCTCGAATGGTTTGCTCCGCTTGCCAAGCCCTTCGCAAGTACAAGCGCTGGCCATCCCACACCAACGGGGATTGTTCACCCTGCGCCCAAGGCAAATGGGGCGCAGTGCTCGCCAAATCTGCTGGCAGTGCTTGGCATTGCTCGGGGGTCCAACCCAACACCGCCGCCGCTTGGGTTGACCAATCACGCAAGTCCAAGCACGCATGACCGCGCCCCCATTGGTAACTGGTCAGCGCGGCCAGCCAGCGGTGCTGCAACCATTCCGATGGTTGCTGCTGTTGACAAAATTGGGCGAAAGCCACATCCAGCGGTTGCAGCGGCGTTCGCGCACTGCCGTGCCATGCGTGTCGGGTGAGTTCATGCAATGTCATGCGCTGATTCCTGCAAACGCCCGGTCGAGCTGCTGGATCAGCGAGAAGGGTGGTTTCATCAAGTGCACGCCTGCCCCGTCAGTGCGAATGCCCCGCACAAACACGTAAACCGCACCACCGACGTGTTGTTCGTAGTCATAACCGCGTAACCGTGAAGACAACAAACGGTGCAAGGCCAACACGTACAGCACGTATTGCACGTCATAGCGCTTGTCCAAAATGGCTTGGTTCAGCGCAGTGGGTTGGTAGTTGGGCAGCCCGTTGGACTTGTAGTCCAGCACCCAATAACGGCCATCATGTTCGAACACCAAGTCCATGAAGCCGGTCAGCATGCCTTGCAATTGCCGCACGGGCAATGGGGCGCGGGTTTGCCCGGGCAACACCTGTTCCGTGATCCATTGGTCTATGCGAGCGCTGCTCACATCGGATGCGACGAATTTGAATTCCATCTCTGGCCAGCGTTGCGCTTCACCGAGTTGAGATAAAACCAGCGGCGGGGTGGACGCGCCGGGTCCCCCCAAAGGCAAAGGGGTGGACAACACTTCGCGAAGCGCTTCGGGCAAAGCCTGAACGCTTCGTGCAGGCAAATTCAAGCCGCGTGTTTTGCGGTCTAACCATTGTTGCCAGGCTTGGGCGATCGAGCTACCAGCCGCGCCGTGGGGCTTGACCAATGGCCAGCCTTGTTGTGTTTGCCATTCAAGCAAGTCATGTATCAAACTGCCATAGCGGGCACCACGGGGCAATGTTTGCCAAACATCGTCGTCGGGTGTGATGGTGTTTGTCGGGTTTGCCGTTGCGCCATCGGTTTCGCTGGATACAACTTCAGCGGGCGAGTGTTCCAGTGCATCCGTCCAGGCATCCGATTGCGCTTCCTCGCGTTGTGACCCTGCCTCGATGCCGCGGGTGAGGCTGCTGAAACTGGCCATCCACCAGCGCGGGTACTGCTTGCGTTGCGCCACCAACGCCGCTTGCGTGGCTGAGGCCTGCGTCGCTGGTTGGTAAGAGGCAGCTGGGTTGATGGGCAATTCTGCAACCGCGATGTCCGGACTCTGACCGAACAAGGTCTGCAGGCGCTCTGCCAAATCCTCGTGGTGTTCGCGTTGCAGCATGTCGGAGACCGCGCTGCGCTTGAGGGTTTTGCCTTTGCCAGACAGCCCGTTGGCGGTCGCAGCCACACCCAGCCACATGCCGCGTTTGGCACGGGTGAGCGCGACATACAACAAGCGCATGTCTTCATCGACAGTGGATTCGGTGATGTCTGCGTCTTCGTCATCTTTGCGTTTGCCCGGTGTTTTGAAGCTGCCCAGAAAAGGCACGAACACCAACGGGTATTCCAAACCTTTGCTTTTGTGAAACGTCACCACTTGCACACAATGCGCGTCGGTTTCAAGCCGCATTTTTTGCGCCTCGGGGTTGTCGCTGTCGGTTTGCAGTTGCTGCGCCAAATATTGCAACAAGGCCTGTGGACCTTGCAAACTGGACGCGGCGGTTTGCAACAGTTCGCCGAGCTGTAACAGGTTGGTCAGGCGTCGATCACCTTGCGGTTGAGACAACAAGCGTTGTGCAATGCCTTGGCTGTGCAGCCATTGGTACAACATGGGCAACACGCCTTGCCGCTGCCAAACCAACAGCCACTGCTGACAGGATTCAGCCAGCGCGTCGCACAGCGCTGGGTTGTGCACCGCTTGCGTCAATTCGTCGATCGGCCAAGCCCACAGCTTGCTGGCCATGGCACTGCGCAACCAACGCATGTGGCGCGGCATGCTGATGGCACGCAACACACGCCACAAGTCGGTGGCTTCAGGGCTTTGGTAAACATTGGCATGGTCTGACAAAAACACGCTGGGCAAACCGACCCGTGACAGCGCAGATTGCATCGCTTGCGCATGGGCATGGCTGCGCACCAGCACGGCCATGTCGCCGGGATGGATATCGGTGTGGGAGTGAAGCAGCACCGCCATTTGTTGTGCAAAGCCTTTGGCCATGGTGTGCACGTGCAGGTCTGCAGGCCAATACGGTTTGTCATTGACACCCGCAGGCAAGGGCAGATGCCAAAAGGTCACAGGGGCTGCAGCTGGTCCGTTGGCATCGGACAATGGCAAGGCGTCAGAGGCGCTGTGCACAGGCACAAATTCCAGCGTTTGTTGCTTGGCGCGAAACGGTTGCGCCAGCTGACCAAAGAGGAGATTCACTGCATTCACCAAACCCGGTGTGGACCGGTAATTGGTGTTGAGCGTGTGGCAGGCGTCGGGGTTGTGATGCAACGCGCTTTGGCGAGCTGACAAGTAAGTGTCGAGGTCTGCACCACGGAAACTGTAAATGGCTTGTTTGGGGTCGCCAATCATCACCAGCGCATGCCTGTCATCCACACGCGCGCTGTCGTAAATCCGGTCCAGGCTTTGGTATTGCCACGGGTCGGTGTCTTGGAATTCATCCACCATGGCCACCGGGTATTGTTGGCGGATCGCGTCTGCCAATTCACCACCATCCGCATGCAAGGCATGGTGCAAGCGTTGCAACAAATCGTTGAAGTCGAATTGCGATTGGTTCAACTTGGCCTGCTGGTAAGCCTGACGCAATTCATGCGCAGCGTGTGCGACCAACAAACTGACACACTCAGGTTCTTCTGCCGCTGCAAGCATCAACACAGAGAGGCGTTGAAAGAATGCAAAGTTGTTTGCAGATTCCCAACCGCATGCTTGCAATTTTTCAGCGGTGAAGCGGGCCAATATTTTCAGGTCGATGGTTTGTCCGAGTGACGCCCATTGCGTCAGGTCATTGACCCATTTGCTGAAATAGTCGTCTCTGATGCCAGGTCCTTTGATCCACCCATTGGCGCGCGCGTCATGCAAGACGTCCGGCAAGTGGGCTTGCCAAGCTTGGCGGGTATCGGCCTCCAGTGATTGGAAGTGGTTTTGCCATGCCAAGTAAGGTGTCAAACTGTCGACCGGAAGTGACAAGGCAACGCCATCATCTTCCTTGTTGCTGGTGGGAGGGTGCAGGTCTTGCGCCTTCCACAGTGGCTTGACCCGTTCAAGCAGGTCATCTGGGTTGGCACCGAGTTGGTCCAACACCACCCGTTGCAAGGCCATGGGCAACGGGTAATACCA
>CANGZG010000037.1 GCA_947458415.1 Comamonadaceae bacterium
GGCTTTCTGACAAGGCGCCGCCATACACCGTGAAATCTTGGCTGTACACAAATACCAACCGTCCATTGATCATGCCGTAACCAGTGACCACCCCATCGCCAGGAATTTTGGTGTCTTGCATGCCAAAGTCTGTGCAGCGGTGCTCGACAAACATGTCCCATTCTTCAAACGTGCCTTCATCAAGCAACACCTCCAAGCGTTCGCGGGCGGTCAATTTGCCTTTACCGTGTTGAGCGGCAATGCGTTTTTCGCCGCCTCCCAGTCTGGCAGCCGCGCGTTTTTCTTCCAACTGTTGAATGATTTCCTGCATGTTCGATCCTCTTACTGTTATCTCAATCCGCACTGCGCGATGCTAGCGCGAGTAACTGACGCGCCGCAGTGGAAGCCGCCACATTTCCGGCCAACACTTGTTGTTGCAAGTGAGTCATGGCAGCAGCCACTTGGGGGTGTTGTTGAAAGGCTTCTTTCAAACCGGATTGAATGCGTTCATTCATCCAGTTCAAGGCTTGGGTTTGTCGGCGCTGCGCCCATCGGCCACCATCGGCTTGTGACTGTTTAAAGCGAAGCACCTTGGCCCAAAATTCTTCAATGCCCACGCCTTGCAGCGCGCTCAATCGCATGACTTCAGCTTGCCAATCTGGCGCGTCTTCTGCATGACGATGGCTCAACAAATGCAAAGCGCTTTGGATGAAAGACTGGGCACGTGTGGCAGCGTCCGCATCGATGTCTGATTTGTTGATCAAAATCAGGTCTGCCAATTCCATGACGCCTTTTTTGATGGCTTGCAAATCATCGCCTGCATTGGGCAATTGCATCAGCACAAACATGTCTGTCATGCCAGCCACTGCGGTTTCACTTTGGCCAACGCCCACTGTTTCCACCATCACAATGTCATAGCCAGCGGCTTCACAAACCAACATGCATTCACGGGTTTTTTCTGCCACCCCACCCAAGGTGCCGCTGCTGGGGCTGGGACGGATGAATGCCGATGGGTGTACAGACAGCAGTTCCATGCGCGTTTTGTCGCCCAAGATCGATCCACCTGACACAGACGACGAGGGATCGATGGCCAGCACCGCCACTTTGTGCCCTTGTTTGATCAACCACAAACCCAAGGCCTCGATCAAGGTGCTTTTCCCCACACCGGGCACACCGCTTAGGCCGATGCGCAGGCTGTGGCCCGTGTACGGCAACAACTGCGTCAGCATGTCATCCGCAGCCGAGCGGTGATCGGCCCTGCTCGACTCCAGCAAGGTGATGGCCTTGGCCATGGCACGACGTTGCAATTGAATGTCAGCGCCACGGATATCCGTCACCAAGTCTTGGGGAGACAAGCTCATGCCTTGGCCTTGTTGAAATGAAGGGACCACCAAATCATTGGGTCAGGTACTTCTCAGTCACGCGATGGACAGCGGTGCTCAAGCACCCAGCGCTTTGGTGATGTGCCCCAACACATCCCTGGCACTGACAGGTATCGGTGTGCCGGGGCCGTAAATGCCTTTGACACCTGCTGCGTATAAAAATTCGTAATCTTGCTTGGGAATGACACCTCCCACAAACACAATGATGTCATCTGCACCCTGGTCTTTCAAGGCTTGAATGATGGCTGGCACCAAGGTCTTGTGACCCGCCGCCAGTGTAGAAACACCCACGGCATGCACATCGTTTTCGATGGCTTGTCTGGCGCATTCTTCGGGGGTTTGAAACAGCGGTCCGATGTCCACGTCAAAGCCCAAATCAGCAAATGCCGTGGCCACCACTTTCGCACCTCGGTCATGCCCGTCTTGGCCCAATTTGGAAATCATGACACGCGGGCGGCGACCTTGCGTTTGTGCAAACGCTGCAATGTCGCTTTTGAGGGCATCCCAATAAGCCATGGTGTCTCCTTCTTCTGCGCCTGCATCGTAAGCAGCGGCATAGACCCCGCTGATTTTCTGCGTGTCAGCACGGTGTCTGCCAAACACTTTCTCCAAGGCATCACTGACCTCGCCCACGGTGGCGCGCAAACGCACGGCGTCAATGGACAGCGCCAGTAAATTGCCCGTGCCATTTTGGGCCGCTTGTGTCAACGCTTGCAACGCTTTTTCAACCGCCGCGTTGTTGCGGCTTGATTTGATTTGTTGCAAACGTTTGATCTGCTCGTCGCGCACTTTGACATTGTCAATGTCGCGCACTTCCACCGCGTCTTCGGATGTCAATTTGTATTTATTGACACCCACAATCACATCTTGTCCAGAATCAATGCGCGCTTGCTTGTCTGCGGCAGCAGCTTCGATTTTCAACTTGGCCCAACCCGAACCCACGGCCTTGGTCATGCCACCCATGGCGTTGACTTCTTCGATGATTTTCCATGCCTCGTCGGCCATGTCTTGCGTCAATTTTTCCATCATGTAACTGCCCGCCCATGGGTCAATCACGTTCGTGATGTGGGTTTCTTCTTGAATGATGAGTTGGGTGTTGCGGGCGATTCGGGCTGAGAATTCGGTGGGCAACGCAATCGCCTCGTCGAAACTGTTGGTGTGGAGACTTTGGGTACCCCCAAACACAGCGGCCATGGCTTCAATGGTGGTACGCACAATGTTGTTGTAGGGGTCTTGCTCGGTCAACGACCAACCTGAAGTTTGGCAATGCGTTCTGAGCATCAAACTCTTGGGATTTTTGGCACCGACCTCTTGCATGATGCGATACCAGAGCAAACGGGCTGCTCGCATCTTGGCAATTTCCAAATAGAAATTCATGCCAATCGCCCAGAAGAATGACAGGCGTGGCGCAAACGCATCCACATCCAAGCCTTGCTTCATGGCGGTGCGCACATACTCTTGACCATCTGCCAACGTCAATGCCAATTCCAAGGCTTGATTGGCACCCGCCTCTTGCATGTGATAACCACTGATGCTGATCGAGTTGAACTTGGGCATGTGCGTTGCGGTGTAAGCAATGATGTCGCCCACGATCCGCATGCTGGGTTCAGGTGGATAGATGTACGTGTTGCGCACCATGAACTCTTTGAGGATGTCGTTTTGTATGGTGCCGCTCAGTTGGTCTTGCGACACACCTTGCTCTTCGGCAGCCACGACATAGCCAGCGAGCACGGGCAACACAGCGCCGTTCATCGTCATCGACACCGAGACCTTGTCCAATGGAATTTGGTCGAACAATATCTTCATGTCCTCGACCGAGTCGATGGCCACACCGGCCTTGCCCACATCGCCTGTCACACGCGGATGGTCAGAGTCATAACCACGGTGCGTGGCCAAATCAAAAGCCACCGACACCCCTTGGCCGCCAGCCGCCAAAGCTTTGCGATAAAAAGCGTTTGATTCTTGCGCGGTTGAAAACCCTGCGTACTGACGAATGGTCCAAGGACGAACCGCGTACATGGTCGCTTGAGGGCCGCGCAAAAAAGGCGCAAAGCCTGGCAAGGTATGTGTGTGTGCTAATTTCGCCGTGTCCTCTGCGGTATACAGCGGTTTGACAGTGATGCCGTCCGGTGTCACCCAATGGAGCCGATGGATGTCTCCCCCGGGCGCGGATTTGGCAGCGGCCTTTTCCCAATCTTGAATGTTGTGGGTGGTATATGTGTGGCTGGTGGAACTCATGGCTTGACAACGACCTATGAAAGTTTGACGCAATCTGCAAAATAATGGGTGACGCCGAGGTCGTCTTTTTCTTCGACCAAGCCGTGAATGTCTGTCTCAAAGCCTGGACATTTCAAATTGAATTCGCGAGCAAACTTGAGGTAATCGACAATTTTTTGGTTGAACACTTCGCCTGGAATCAACAGCGGGATACCGGGCGGATAAGGCGTCACCAAACTGGTGGTGATGCGGCCAATCAACTGATCGATTGGCACGCGCTCGGTGTTGCGGTGCGCGATTTGGGCATAGGCATCGCTGGGTTTCATCGCAGGTTTCAAGTCACTCAGGTACATGTCAGTGGTCAAGCGAGCGATGTCATGTTTGGCATACAGCGTGTGGATGTGGTGACACAGATCACGCAAACCCATGCGCTCATACTTAGGCATTTTTTGACAAAACTCGGGCAGGATGCGCCACATCGGCTGATTGCGGTCGTAGTCATCTTTGAACTGCTGAAGAGCAGTCAACAAAGAATTCCATCGACCCTTGGTGATGCCAATCGTGAACATGATGAAAAAACTGTAGAGGCCTGTTTTTTCAACGATCACGCCATGCTCGGCTAAAAATTTCGTGACGATACTGGCTGGAATGCCTGCGTCGTCAAACTTACCGTCAAGCCGAAGACCAGGCGTGACGATGGTGGCTTTGATCGGGTCCAACATGTTGAAGCCGTCAGCCAAATCACCAAAGCCGTGCCAATTGGGCGCGTCTGTTTTTTTGGTGCGTCCTTTTTTCTCTGCCTTGATCACCCAGTCGTCAGCACGTCCCACGCCGTCATCTACCAAGATATCCGGACCCCATACTTTGAACCACCAGTCTTTGCCATACTCGGCATCCACTTTGCGCATGGCGCGGCGAAAATCCAAGGCCTCGGCGATGCTCTCTTCCACCAATGCAGTTCCACCGGGAGGCTCCATCATGGCGGCAGCCACATCGCAACTCGCGATGATGCTGTATTGAGGGCTGGTGCTGGTGTGCATCAAATAGGCTTCGTTGAACAAATGCCGGTCCAGTTGATGGTCTTGCGAATCTTGCACCAACACGTGACTGGCTTGACTGATGCCTGCCAACAATTTGTGGACGGATTGCGTGGAATACACCATGGCTTTTTTGGGCCGCGCACGTTTTTTTCCCATCGCATGGTAGGTGCCATAAAACGGGTGGAAAGCTGCATGCGGCAACCACGCTTCGTCGAAATGCAAATTGGGCACGTAGCCATCCAACATCTGTTTGATGGTTTCGGTGTTGTACAAGACACCGTCGTAAGTGGATTGCGTCAAGGTCATGACCTTGGGCTTGATGGCTTTGACGTCTTGCCCTTTCAACAGGGGATTGGCTTTGATTTTGGCCTTGATGGCTTCAGGTTCAAATTCGCTTTGGGGAATGGGACCAATGATGCCGAAATGGTTTCGTGTAGGCTTTAAAAACACAGGAATTGCGCCGGTCATGATGATGGCGTGCAACACCGACTTGTGGCAGTTTCTGTCGACCACCACCACATCGCCCGGCGCGACAGTGTGGTGCCACACAATTTTGTTGGAGGTACTGGTGCCGTTGGTCACGAAAAAACAATGATCGGCATTGAAGATGCGCGCGGCATTGCGCTCACTTTCACCAATCGCACCATCATGGTCCAGTAACTGCCCCAATTCCTCTACCGCGTTGCACACGTCAGCACGCAACATGTTTTCGCCAAAAAACTGATGGAACATTTGCCCCACTGGGCTTTTCAAAAATGCCACACCGCCTGAATGTCCCGGGCAATGCCAAGAGTAAGAGCCATCTTCGGCATAGTCGAGCAAGGCTTTGAAAAAAGGTGGTTGTACGCCTTCGAGGTAACTTTTCGCCTCACGAATGATGTGTCTTGCGACAAACTCTGGCGTGTCTTCAAACATGTGAATGAAGCCATGCAATTCGCGCAATATGTCGTTCGGTAAATGCCTTGAGGTTTTGGTTTCGCCGTACACATAAATGGGGACATCAGCGTTTTTGCGCCGTACTTCGTCGATGAAATTGCGCAAATTCAAGACAGCAGGGTCCAGGTCTGGGCCAGGCGTGAATTCTTCATCGTCAATCGACAAAATGAAAGCGCTGGCGCGGGACTGCTGCTGGGCGAATTGGCTCAAGTCGCCGTAAATGGTCACGCCCATGACTTCGTAGCCCTCGCCTTCAATCGCTTGGGCCAATGCACGAATGCCTAAACCGGATGTGTTTTCGGAACGAAAATCTTCATCAATGATGACGATGGGAAAACGAAATTTCATCAATTGCTCCGTGCCGGTTTCCCGTACTAGACTGCGAAACCTTAAAGTGTACCCTCGCGGGCCACTGATACAATCGGGGTCTCAGGAGAGGTGGATGAGCGGTTTAAGTCGCACGCCTGGAAAGCGTGTGAGGGTTAATAGCCCTCCGCGGGTTCGAATCCCGCCCTCTCCGCCAATGATTCAAACACCCAATGATCTGTTTCACGCAGGCCGTAGCACCAAAGAGCCTGCCGACAGCCTCGATTCCAGCCTTTCATGGGCCAGCGATGCATCTCGCAAAGCAAACAACTCGACCTCTGGCGAATGGATGAGGCCTGAGCGCAATGCTTGCCAAATGCGTTCAGCGCGCTCATTCAATGCCGCTTGTGTCGCCACATAGTCAAACGCCACAGGTCTGGAAAACGTCAAGGATTTTTGCACCAGCCAATCCGGCGAAATGTCTTGCAAAGGTCCACTGGCTTGACCCAAGCTGATCCAATGACCACAACGCGCCAAAGCCGCAAAATTTTCTTCTCGCGCGGCATTGCCCAAACCATCAATCACCACATCCGCACCTTGGCAAATGCTTTGGATGGCTTGGCTGAATTGGTAATGGCGTCCCACAATCACATGGTGACATCCGTGGTCTCTGGCAATTCGCGCTTTCTCAGGCGTTGACACTGTACCAACCACCAAAGCTCCCATGCTGGCTGCCCATGCACTGACCAATTGGCCAACGCCGCCTGCCGCCGCATGAATCAAGACACGGGTTCCAGCCTTGACATGTCCCAAATCACGCAACAAATAATCTGCCGTCACACCTTTGAGAAGCAATGCTGCTGCGGCCTCATCTCGCACATCCGGTGGAATACGGGTGGTACAAGCCACTGGCACATTTCGAATGCCGGCATACGACCCAGGCATGGGGCACATGTAAACCACTCTGTCACCCGGCAACAAACTGGTCACATCGGGGCCGACATCAATCACTTCGCCGGCAGCTTCCATGCCAGGTGTGCCGGGCAATGGCAAAAAATCGGGCATCCATCCTTTGCGCAAATAGACATCAAAGTAATTGACACCCACCGCTGTTTGCCGAATACGCACTTGACCGGCAGCTGGTGGTGGTACCGAGATAGATTCCAATTGCATCTCAGACGGTTTGCCGTAATCACGCAAACGGATCGCAGGTGCATCAATGGCCGCACCAGAGCTGGTGACCGTTTGCCCCAAAGGCATCGGGGCTTTAGAAGGTGAGCCCAATGCCAAATAATTTTTCAAATTGGCAAACCCAGCTTCATACACGCCATGGGCCACCATGTCACGCAAATCACGCTCCATGCCAACCGGCGCTTCAAAGGTTGACACCCAATGCCAAAACGTGCGGTTGCCATCGGTCACCGGTTTGAGCGAGACGGTGGCCACATACCGCATCAAAGGCACGGTCGCTTCCACAATGGTGTAGGTGCTGATGTGATCTTTGTCTGACAGACTCAACAACATTTCACGCACATGGTTGCCATCTGCCAGCGTGAAGTTGCGTACACACCCGACACGGTCCGAGGTTTTGTTGTCCTCGATGGCACTTTGAGCCACCACGGTATGCCATTGGTCATGGCTGTTGAAATCACGAAGCACTGCCCACACGCGCTCAATGGGCGCATCCACGATGCAAGAACGTACAACGCGCTGTAAGCCCATCAGCGTCGGGTGGCAAAGTACCGTTTGAGTGCGTCAAAACCCACTTGAAACACACCCTGCCCGATCATCTGTGAGAGCTCGGCTTCGCGACTGGCTGGACAATCAAATTCAGCGCTCCATTCAGCAAAGCAACGACCCCCGTCGGTCACAGGGGTCAGTTTTAAAGTGGCCACGTAATTTTCGACACCCATCGGGCTTTCCAAAATGCTGTAACTGCAAGTGAAGTCGTAATCTGACAAAGCCAATAATCGCTCACGAATCAACCCGCCATCACGCAAATGAAAATAACGCACACAACCAATGCGATCGGAAGGCTGGTTGTTTTCGATTCGACTGTCGGCAATGCTTGGATGCCAAATTGGCAGGGCGTTGAAATCGCGGATGCGTGACCAAACATCGTCCGCCGTGGCATCAATCACGCTGGATGTATAAACCTGAATCACAGGGTCAATCCTTGATGGCAGGCGTATCGCTCATGCCAGCGTTTGCACCTGACACCCCCGATACCAACCGCTGGATATCGCCACCTTCTAAACCAATTTCTTTGAGCAATTGGTCAACGATAGGCGCTTGCGCTCTGAACCGCAGGGCCGAGTTGACGATGCCATCTGCAAAACCGGCCTGAGAAGCATGGTCGCCACCACCGTGACCACCGCTTCCACCTAAACCATCGACGTGCATGATTTTGATGCCTTCGATGCGCTCCATCGGACGAACCGATTCGCGAATGATGGCTTCGGCCTTCTCGACCAAACGCATGCGCAAGGCGGATGCACGCGCTTCGGTCGACAAGGTGTTGTGCGCATGGTTCATCAACGAGAGCGCTTCGGCTTCCACTTCGGCACGGATTTTCTGTGCCATGGCACGTATCTTTTCAGCGTCGGCCTCGGCTTCGGCTTGTGCGCGGATGGCCAAACCTCGGCTGGTGCTGGCGGTGTTCTCTGCTTCCGCTGTTTGCACAATGCGCATGGTTTCGCGCTCGATGTCTTGTTGCGTGGCGATCAATTCAATCTCTTTGCGCCTGTTGGCAATTTCCACTTCACGCGTAGTGAACACTTTCTCTTCAGCTTCTACCGCTTTGGCTCTGGCGTGATCGGCTTGCGCTTGCGCTTCGCTGTGGTGCTTGCTCTCCAAGGCAATGGCAATGGCGCGTTGTTGCTCGGCCAACTCAAGTGCTTTGCGGCGTTCAATCTCAACCGATTGCAACGCCTGCTCTTTGCGAATGCGCTCTTGTTCAATGGTTTGGTCAGAATGAATTCGCGCACTTTCTATCGACTGTCTGGCCAAGATTTGAGCATTCTCAGCTTCACGCTCGCGTTCAGCACGCTCTGTGGTCAATTCAGCACGCTGACGTGCACGTGCCACTTCCACATCTTGCATTTGTTCAATGCGTGCAAATTCGCTTTCCTTGTCGATTTGCAATGACAACTTTTCAGCCTCTAAGTTTTTATTGCGAATGGCAATCAACGTGTCTTGCTCGACATCGTTTCGCTGCTTTTTGCGTCGCTCAATTTGTTCTGTCAACCGTGTCAAACCTTCAGCGTCAAACGCATTGCTGGGGTTGAAATACTCCATGCTGGTTTGGTCCAACTGGGTCAACGATGCAGCTTCCAATTCAAGGCCATTTTTGGTCAGGTCTTCAGCCACTGCTTCGCGAACGCGTCTGACATACGCGCCACGCTTTTCGTGCAACTCTTCCATGGTCATGTCTGCGGCAGCTGTACGCAATGCGTCAATGAATTTACCCTCAATCAATTCTTTCAAACGCTCTGGTTCAAGGGTACGCAAGCCCAACGTTTGTGCGGCTGCTGCCACGGACCTGGCATCGGCAGCCACGCGCACATAAAACTCGGCAATGACATCGACACGCATGCGGTCCTTGGTGATCAACGACTTATCGCGTCCCCGAACCACTTCCAGTCGCAAGGTGTTCATGTTCACGGGTATGACGTCATGCAAGATCGGCAACACAAACGCCCCGCCATCGACCACCACTTTTTCGCCACCCAAACCGGTACGCACAAACGCACGTTCTTTGCTGCTACGCAAGTACAACCAGTGCAGCAACCAAACCACCACTGCAACCACGATCGCGACAACGATCAGTCCTAGCAGAAATTCACCAAATTGAGAGCCAGTCATGGAATATTCTCCAGCTTAAAAACCAACACACTTCATTAACCAGGCCATCAGGCTAGGTCGCTTTTCGAATTTGCATGAACGCACGGGTGGTTTGCGTCAATGCAATCTCTGTGGGCAGTCGCTCCATCGAGCTTGCCCCATAAAAACCATGCAACTCTGGACACTGACCCAGAATCCAAGCGGCGTCTTGTGGCGTGGCAATCGGTCCACCATGGCACAGCAACAAAATGTTCGGATTGACTTTCAATGCCGCCTCACACCATTGCCTAATGGGTTGCACACAATCTTTCAAATCCAGTGCAGTCGACGCGCCGATGTTTCCCCCGGTGGTCAAACCCATGTGACACACCACGATGTCTGCACCAGCGCGGGTCATGTCGGCGGCTTGCTCTGCGTTGAAGACATACGGCGTGGTCAACAGATCCAGCGCATGGGCTTTTTTCACCACATCAACTTCCAGCCCGTAGCCCATGCCCGTCTCTTCCAAATTGGCGCGAAACAATCCGTCAATCAAACCGACGGTGGGGAAGTTTTGAATGCCGGAGAAACCCAAGCGGATCAGTCGCTGCAGCAACTCATCAACGATCATGAACGGGTCAGTGCCGTTGACACCGGCCAGCACAGGGGTGTGCTTGACCACCGGCAAAACTTCGTTGGCCATGTCACACACGATGTCGTTGGCATTGCCATAGGCCAGCAAACCCGCCAAGGAACCTCTTCCTGCCATGCGGTACCTGCCGGAGTTGTAGATCACGATCAAATCGATGCCACCGGCTTCCTCGCATTTGGCCGACAAACCAGTGCCGGCCCCTCCTCCAATGATCGGCTCACCACGGGCTAACTTGGCATGTAATTTTTCTAAGATGAGAGCGCGGGCAATTCTTGGCATGGTGTGTCTCGGTGTCAGTCTCAAGCAGTTTTAGAGGTTTCTTGTGGCAGCGCAATTTCATGCCATGCATTCACCAAGGCTTGCGCAAAAGCCTCATCATTGATGTGCAATGGCAAACGCATCAGCTTGTGCTTGGCCGAGCTTTTGAAGGTGGACTGCAATGCGCTGATGAAGGCTTGATCCGCCTGCGGATCATGAAAAGGATGACCTGCTTGGTCTATCGCCGAGAAGCCTTTTTCTGGCACCAAAAACCGCACAGGGCCTTTGATGGCATTGAGTTTGTGGCCAATGAATTCACCCATTTGTCTGCATTCGTCTGCAGTGGTGCGCATCAATGTGACGTTGGGGTTGTGGCGATACAAAACGCGACCTTTGAATTTTTCCGGCACGCTGTCATAGGCACCAAAATTGGCCATGTCCAGCGCACCACAAGAACCCACATACGGGATGTCCAGTTGCGCAAAGATGTCCATGCGTGTGGCCCCAGCAGACAACACACCCCCCGCAATTTCATCTGCAATTTCTGTGGTTGACACGTCAATCACACCATTGAGCAAATGCGAGCCAGCCAGTTTTTCCATGGACTGACCACCAGTGCCGGTGGCATGAAACACCAAGCAGTCATAGTCGGCTTCTAACAATTTGGTCACTGCTTGCACGCACGGAGTGGTGACACCAAACATCGTCAAACCGATCGCAGGCTTGACAGCGTCTGCGCCGCGATGCGAATGGGTCACCATGCCGGCCATGGCGTGGGCCGCATTCGACAACACTTTTTCACTGATGCGGTTGATGCCTTGCACATCGGTCACCGAATACATCATGCAAATATCGCTTGGGCCCACATACGCTTTGGTATCGCCAGAGGCCATGGTCGACACCATCACCTTGGGAATGCCAATCGGCAACACGCGCATGGCTGCCGTGGCCAGCGTGGTGCCTCCAGAACCGCCGGCTGAAATCAAACCACCGACATCGTGTCGGTGCTGTATGAATTGCTCAAAGGCCAATGCCATCGCAGTGACGGCACTGCCTCGGTCAGAACTGAACACCGCTTTTTCACCTTGCGGGTGATAGCGAGCCACCTCGCGCGGGTGCACCGATGCCGGAGACGGTCTGCCGCTGGTGGACAAATCCACCGTCACAGCGCGCAATCCCAATTTCTCCAGACATTGGCGCAAGAAGAACAACTCTTTGCCTTTGGTATCAAACGTTCCCGCCACATAAACCGCCTGACTGCTGCTGGCAGACACAGGGAAATCAAAAATTTTCCCGTTGGCTTTGGCAGAAATTTCAGAAGGCGCATCAATCGCATGTTGGTATGCGGATTTGCTGAGCTGCTGGCTGAACGGCAAATCTTCATTGCTGTGCGCGCGTTGAACGCGAATCAGCTGCCCCGGCTGATCTGACACCGTAGGTGCTGATGCGACTTCAAGCACTTCTGCGCTGGCACGAAGTCCCAGCAAGCGCTCTTGAAGTGCTTTGTCGGATGCCAATTCGGCTGCGGGCATGTCGGCTTGCAATCTGCCGTTGACCATGACCGCAATCCGGTCTGCCGTGGTGGTGGCCACACCCAAATTTTGTTCAATCAACAAAATGGCAATGCCATCATCACTTGCCAGTTGCCTCAAGGATGCTTCTACTTGCTCCACGATCACAGGGGCCAACCCTTCCGTGGGCTCATCCATCACCAACACCCTGGGCTTCAATAACAACGCTCTGCCAATGGCCAACATTTGCTGCTCACCACCCGACAGTTGCGTACCCCCATTGCTGCGCCGCTCGGCCAGTCGGGGGAACATGCTGTAAACGCGGTCGATGTCGCGGCGTTGAGGTGCCACCAAGCGCAGCGTTTCATCGACGGTCAAGGAAGGCCACATGCGGCGACCTTGCGGCACGTAGGCAATGCCTCTGCGTGTGATCGCATGCGGTGGCATGCCCAAAATTTCTTCGCCTGCCAAGCGCACACTGCCTTTGGCTGGAACCAAACCGGTGATGGCGTTGCACAGCGTGGTTTTGCCCATGCCGTTGCGGCCCACCACACCCAACACGCCTTGCGACAAACTTAACGAAATACCCTGCAATGCATGCGCCTGACCGTAATAGACGTGCAAGTCTTCAATCACCAACAACGGGCCCTTGAAGCTTACCGATGAGGGGGCGTCACTGAACCAAGCCATCAGTGTTTACCTCCCATGTAAATCGCTTGCACCTGCTGGTCATTCTCAATGTCTGAGGGCGTGCCGGTTTTGATCACGCTGCCGTTGTGCATCACGGTCACACGTTCAACCACTCGCAGAGCGATTTCCAAATCGTGTTCAATCAATACAAAACTCATGTGCGACGGCAAGGATGTCAACAACAACACCAATTCGCGCCGCTCCGCCGGCGACAACCCCGCCGCAGGTTCATCAAACAAAATGAGTCGAGGTGCACCAGCCAAGGCCATGGCAATTTCAAGTTGGCGCTGTTGACCGTGCGCCAAATTACTGACCATTTCATCGGCCAAATGGGTCAAGCGACCACGTTCGAGCAATTCTTGAGTGGCCACTGTGGTGGGGTGAGAACGGCCTGGGCGTCGCAAACTGAAGCGCGCATTGGAAACACCACGCACCGCCAAAAACAAGTTATCGCGAACGCTCAAATCACGAAACAACAGCGAAGACTGATAGGTGCGACGCATCCCTTTTCGAATGCGTTCGAACGGGTCCATCGAAGTGATGTCTTCGCCGAAAAAAAGAATCCGCCCACTGGTGGGCGGAAAGTCGCCGGTGATGGCGTTGAACAAGGTGGTCTTGCCCGCACCATTGGCGCCCAAAATGGCGCGCTTTTCACCAGCCAACACCGACAAACTGACGTCATCCACCGCCCGCAATGCACCAAATGCACGGGTCACGTTTTCCAAAACCAAGGCTTCGGAAGACATGAGTGGCATGTCGCTCGCCTCAGGCGAGCGCGGCATGACAGCGGTGGTCATGGCCGAGCGCAATGCGGTGATGGATGCCATGGGGTCAGTTCCTGATTACTTGCGGCAGTCAGGAATGTCGCGGGTACCTAAACCCATCTTCTTGAATTCTGCTTCAGGCAGACCAAGGGTTTGGGTCACATTGGGAACCGTTTTCACCACTTTGTTGAACAACGAACCATCAGCCGCTTTGGTCACTTCGGTGATGTATGTGGGGCCCACACCGTTGCGGTTTGCATCAATCACCACTTCGCCAGCTGGGCCAACGAATTTGGTTTTTTGCAATGCTTCACGGTATTTCTTCTGACCGCCACTCAAGTCACCTTTGACGGCATCCAAACCATCGAGCGCTGCTTTGGTGTTGATGTAGTACAGGTAAGCGAACAATGAAGGGCTGGGGAAACCGTCTTTGAAGTTGGCTTTGTAGTCAGCCACAAATTTTTTCCACTCAGCGGTGTCCAATGAATCAGCCATTGGGCCAGCAGAAGCCGTGCCCACCAATGATTCGCGGCGTTTGCCTTTGTAATTCAACACCGTCTGGTCAACCGTGATGGAGCCGCCAACCATGGGCTTGTTGCCGCCGGCTTGCTCGTACTGGGTCAAAAAGTTCACGGCATCAGAGCCACCCAACACCACCAACAATGCGTCCACATCTTTGGGAATCTTGGCAATCACAGAGGCATAGTCTTTGGTGCCCAGCGGTACCCAAGCTTTGTCAATCACCTTGCCACCCTTGGCGCAGTAACTGGCCATGAAGCCTTGAACTTGTGAGTAAGGGAAACCATAGTCCTCAGCGATCAAGAACATTTTTTTGTAGCCCTTGGACAATGCGTGGTCACCCAATCCCACCATCCACTGCGCACCTTCTGTGTTGAAACGGAAGAAGTTGTTTGAGGGGTCATTCAACGTGGCTGCTTGCGCACCTGAGGAGCCATTGATGAACGTGATGCCAGCCTGTGTTTTGGCGTAATTTTTGACAGCGATGCCCTCATCGCCAGACAATGGGCCAATCATGATTTGCACTTTGTCTTGTTCAACCAATTTGCGAGTGGCTGCCACTGCCTTATCGGGGTTGCCATCGGAAGAGCCACTGATGAGTTGGATTTTCATTCCGCCAGCGGTACCGCCCTTTTGCTTGAGGGCGAGCTCGGCACCACGGATTCCGTCTTGCCCGGGGACAGCAAACGGACCCTCCAAAATGGAAAGCAGTCCGACTTTCAAGGTACTTTGCGCGAAAGTCATACCAGTGGTTGCTGCCAGAATTGCAGCGCTGATCACAGTACGTGCCAGCGTTCTTTTGGTCAAATGCATTTTTGTCTCCTCAGTTAGAAAGATGGCCGGATGGCCTGTGAAAGACGCCATGCCGTTGAAGGACAGCGCCTGGTTGCCTGCATGAATACACCATTGAATTCATACCCGGCGACTCTCTCGCACACGCGGGTCAACCGAAGCTGAAGACCATCGAGTGCGCAATTTCTGCCACAAGCCCAACAAACCATCGGGCGAGAAAAACACAATCAATAAAAATACACCGCCAATCACAAGATTGAAGCGCTGTCTGTCTACCAAATCGATGGCAAAATTTTGTAAAAGAACGAAAGTCAATGCACCGATGAATGCGCCGATCGGGTGCTTCATGCCTCCCAACACCGCAATGACCAAAATATTGATCAACGCGCCAGTATTGATGGAACCGGGAGAGATTCGGTTGTTGTACCAAATCAGCAAAATACCGCCGACAGATGCCAACAGGCCCGCAAATGCATGGGCTGCCAATCGGTGTGCAGTGACATTAAAACCCAATGAATTCATTCGGCGTGGGTTGTCTCTGATGCCTTGCAATGCCATGCCAAAGGGTGCACGCACCAAATATTTGACGGCCCAATAAGCGACCAATGCACAACCGACTGACAGAAAATAGAACGCCACCGGGTCAGTGAAATCAACCTCGCCCACGGTGGGCGCGTTGATCTTGCTAAAACCTTGAAAACCGTTGAAGAGCGCATAGTTTTGTTGGGTCAAATAGAAAAATGCCACCCCAATGGCCAAGGTGATCATGATGGTGTGAATGCCTTCGGTACGCACAGACAACCAACCAACCAAGGTGGCAAACACCATCGAAATCAGCATTGAGAAAATCACGGCCAACCACCACGGCCAACCTAAACTGATGGCACCCATGCTGCTCGTGCCAAAAATGGCAATCAAGTAACCACTGAGACCAGCAACCGTCATTTGAGACAACGACACCATGCCGCCGTAGCCGCCTAAAAAGGTCAAAGACAAAGCGATCAAGCCCAAGGCCATTGATTGCGCAGCGATCTGGTAAGTGAAGAACGGCGAGGCAACCACTGGATACAAAAGCAAAGCGAGGATGACCAACACATGACGCCAACGAACATGTGACCATGCCCTGCTCCAGCGACTGTTTGATTCAGGCGAATATGAAGCAGCGCTGGCATACGGCGCTGTGGAACTGGGTGTTCGGGCGGGCGCTTGCGTCACCACCGAGACCCTGGCACCCGGCGATTGCGTGTTCATGGCGCGACGCCACTGTGCAGCACTCATGTGGCTTTTCCTAAAACGCCGCGCGGTCTGAAAGCCAACGCAACAATCATGATGACGAAAGTGAACACCACCGAATAAGTAGGCGCATAAGCTTGACCAAATTGTTCAGCCAAACCAATCAACAAAGCGCCAATGGCCGCGCCAGGTACGCTGCCCATGCCGCCAACGATCACCACCACCAATGAAGCCAGCAAATAACGCGTGTCCTCCCCGGGAGAGATAGACAACGCCGTGCCGCCCACCACACCCGCCAGACCAGCCAAGCCTGCGCCGAGCGCAAATGTCATCGCAAATATGCGCTGCACATTCACGCCTGAGGCCGATAACATGCCACGGTCATCGACACCAGCCCTGATCATCATGCCCACTCGGGTGCGCGTCAGCAGCCCCCACAAGGCCAGACCAATGGCGA
>CANGZG010000038.1 GCA_947458415.1 Comamonadaceae bacterium
CAAAGTCAATGTTGACCGGACACGGGGTGGCGCACTTGTGGCACAGCGTGCAATGGTCAGCGACGTCTTCGAATTCTTCCCAATGCTTGATGGACACACCGCGGCGGGTTTGCTCTTCGTACAGAAACGCTTCAATCAACAACGACGTGGCCAAAATTTTGTCACGCGGGCTGTAGAGCAAGTTGGCGCGCGGCACATGGGTGGCACACACCGGCTTGCATTTGCCGCAACGCAAACAGTCTTTGATCGCGTCAGAAATGGCGCCGATGTCAGACTGCTGCATGATCAGCGACTCGTGGCCCATCAAGCCAAAACTGGGTGTGTAAGCGTGGCTCAAATCGGCGTGTCGCACTTGTGGATCAGGCTGGGTGGGACGGCGAAGCAACTTGCCTTTGTTGAAATGGCCGTGGGGATCGACACGCGCTTTGTAATCGGCAAACGGCTGCAATTCGCTGTCGCTCAGGTATTCCATCTTGGTGATACCGATGCCGTGTTCGCCGGAGATGACGCCGTCCAATGACCTGGCCAACGCCATGATGCGATCAACCGCTTCGTGCGCGGTTTGCAACATGTCGTAATCGTCGCTGTTGACCGGCAAGTTGGTGTGTACATTGCCGTCGCCGGCATGCATGTGCAACGCAGCCCAGACCCGGCCCTTGAGCACTTGCTGATGCACTTTGTCAAACTCGCGGCGCAACGGCGCAAACGCGGCACCACTGAACAGCAAATGCAATTCAGCACGCAACTGGGTTTTCCAACTGGCGCGCAATTCGTGGGTTTGCAATGGCAACAAACAGGTGTCGATGTCGTTCAGCCATGACTGCCATCGCCCGCGCACCTCGGCAATCAACGCCAGCGCTTGGTCGACCCGCTCTTGCAGCAATTCGGGTGACGGCCTGTCCAATTCATCATCGACCGCCGCCATGGGCAATTGACCACTGGCCAGCAAGGTTTGCAAGGCGTCGCACAGCGCAATTTTGTTGCGCAACGACAGTTCAATGTTGATGCGCTCAATGCCGTCGGTGTACTCGGCCATGCGCGGCAAAGGGATGACCACGTCTTCGTTGATCTTGAACGCGTTGGTGTGCCGACTGATGGCTGCCGTGCGTTTGCGGTCTAGCCAGAATTTTTTACGCGCTTCAGGACTGACCGCGACAAAACCTTCACCGCTGCGGGCGTTGGCCAATCGCACCACCTCAGACGTGACCCTTGCCACGTCGTCGGCGTCATCTCCCGCGATGTCGCCAAACAACACCATCTTGGGCAAACCACCGCGCTTGGACTTCGTGGTGTAGCCCACGGCTTTCAAATAGCGGTTGTCCAAATGTTCCAAACCCGCGAGCAAGGTGCCGCTTTGTTTGGCGACCTCGAACATGTAATCTTTGATTTCCACAATGCTGGGAACCGCTTGGTGCGCCGGACCAAAAAACTCTAAGCACACTGTGCGCGTGTGCGCAGGCATGCGGTGCAAAATCCAACGCGCGCTGGTGATCAATCCATCGCAACCTTCTTTTTGCACACCGGGCAAGCCACTCAAAAATTTATCGGTGACATCTTTGCCAAGGCCGGCTTTGCGAAAACTGCGGCCAGGGATGTCCAATCGCTCGGTGCGCACAGGCGTGACCCCGTCGGCCTCGAAATAACGCAACTCGAAACTGGCCAACTCGGCGTCGTGGATCTTGCCCAAGTTGTGGTTGAGGCGAACCACCTCCAGCCACTGGGCGTCGGGCGTGACCATGCGCCAACTGGCCAAATTGTCCAAAGCCGTTCCCCAGAGCACCGCTTTTTTGCCCCCTGCGTTCATGGCGATGTTGCCTCCGATGCACGAGGCCTCGGCCGAGGTCGGGTCCACCGCAAACACCAACCCGGCGGCATCTGCGGCATCGGCCACACGTTGCGTCACCACACCCGCTTCGGTCCAAATGGTCGCCGTGGTGTGGGTCAAGCCAGGGAGTTGAACCTGCTGCACCGCGTGAATCGCTGTCAATTTTTCGGTGTTGATCACCACGCTTTGCCAAGTCAATGGAATCGCGCCACCGGTGTAGCCGGTGCCGCCGCCGCGCGGCACGATGGTCAGACCCAGTTCGATGCAGGCCTTGACCAAACGCGCCATCTCGGCCTCGCTGTCCGGGGTCAACACCACAAACGGGTATTCAACCCGCCAGTCAGTGGCATCGGTGACATGCGACACCCGGCCCATGGCATCGAACTTGATGTTGTCGACCGCGGTGCATTTGCGCAACACTTTGAGCGCTTTTTTTCGCAATGACTGCTGTTGCTCAAATTGCTGGGCGAATTGGTCGACCGCAACTTGCGCGGCGAGCAACAAACGACCTACCAAACCATCGCGGTCACGGTCGGCGGCATCGAGCTTTTGGCGTCTGGCCTGCACGTCGTTTAGGCGATGGCGCAAGGCTTCTACGAGCAAACGTCGGCGCGACGGGTTGTCCAGCAAATCGTCTTGCAAATAGGGGTTGCGTTGCACCACCCAGATGTCACCCAGCACCTCGAACAACATGCGGGCTGAACGACCGGTTCGCCTCTCGCTGCGCAAGGTCTGCAAAATCGCCCAAGCCTCGTCACCCAACAGGCGACAAACGATCTCGCGGTCAGAAAACGAGGTGTAGTTGTAAGGGATTTCCCGCAAGCGGTGGCCCGCATCTGTCGAGGGCATCAAGCTGGCAAGAGGAGTAGGCGCATTCATGAATGTGGTGAGAATGTTAACCCAGTGCCTTGCGGCACTAAGCTCAAAGGGTTAACAACCATTGGGTGCTGGCGCAGGCCAGCACCATGGCGGCATAAGTGATGACCTTGCCATCGTTGCCGAACCACAGCAAACCGGCGAGCAACACGACCACACCCACGATGCTGTTGAACAAGAACTGCCGACGCCATGACCGCCAACTGGGGTAAGTGCGCATCACCAAGGGGCTGACCAAGGCCATCCATGCGGCGACGGCGCAGGCCGGGGCCACAAAATTGAACAAATGGAACAGAAGCGACATGACATCCATGGATTCGAATTTTATAATCCGGCATATGTCTGTTTGGGCGCTCGGTCTCAACCACACCACCGCACCACTCGATCTGCGGGGTCGCTTTGCCTTTGCCATCGAACAAATGGGCCCGGTGCTCAACGGTTTGCGACACGCGGTCGGCAGCCAAACAGAAGCGACGATTCTCTCCACCTGCAACCGCACGGAAATTTACTGCGCCTCCAACGAAATACGCATGCCTGACACCATGGCGTGGTTGGCCGAGTCCGGCGGCGTGAGCACCGACAGTTTGCACAACCACCTCTACACCTTGGTCGATGAGCAAGCCGCTCGCCACGCATTTCGGGTAGCCAGTGGCTTGGACTCCATGGTGCTGGGCGAACCGCAAATCCTGGGGCAAATGAAAGACGCGGTGCGCGCCGCGCGCGAAGTTGGCGCCTTGGGCTCCACCTTGCACCAAATGTTCCAGCGCTCGTTTGCGGTCGCCAAGCAAGTGCGAAGTTCCACCGAAATCGGCGCGCACAGCATCAGCATGTCAGCCGCATCGGTGCGTTTGGCAGGCCAGTTGTTCGAGGACCTCAGCAAGATCAATGTGCTGTTTGTCGGCGCTGGCGAAATGATCGAGTTGTGCGCCACGCATTTCGCCGCCAAAAACCCACGCGGCATGACCGTGGCCAACCGCACCATGGAACGTGGCGAGGTCTTGGCCCGGCAGTTGAGCGCTGGCGTCATGCGCCTGGCCGATTTACCAGACCGTCTGCACGAATTCGATGCTGTCATCAGTTGCACCGCCAGCACTTTGCCGCTGATCGGTTTGGGTGCGGTCGAACGTGCCCTGAAAAAACGCCGCAACAGCCCGATGTTCATGGTGGACTTGGCGGTTCCTCGCGACATCGAACCCGAGGTCAAGTCACTGCGCGACGTTTACCTCTACACCGTGGACGATTTGTCGCAAGTGGTGCAAACCGGTCAAGCAAGTCGACAAGCCGCTGTGGCCGAAGCCGAGGTCATCATCGATGCCGGTGTGCAAAGTTTTGTGCACTGGCTGGATCAACGCTCTGATGTCCCTTTGATCCAACAACTCAACCAACAAGCCGAAGCCTGGCGAGCCTCTGAACTGGCCCGGGCCCAAAAACTGTTGGCCAAAGGTGAGCCGGTGGAAGCTGTGCTCGAAGCGCTGGCCAAAAGCCTCACCCAAAAAATGCTGCACGGCGCGATGGCCGAATTGCATGCAGATGACGCACAAGCGCGCCAATCAGCCCGCCAAGCCATCGAGCAATTCTTCTTACGCAGCGGCCGTTAGCTGAAAGCGCCATCCCCATGAAGCCGTTTATGCGCGCTCAGTTGGAGCGCAGTGTGCAGCGCTTGTCCGAGTTGGATTTTTTGCTCTCGCGCGAAGACATCATGCAAGACATGTCACAGTTTTTGCTGCTGTCGCGCGAGCATGCCGAGGTGTCAGCTTTGGTCTCGCCCTACCAACGCTGGCTGCAACTGGTGCACGACAGCGACGCCGCGCAAGGCATGCTGCAAGACAGCGACCCGCTGGTTCGGGAGATGGCCCAAGAAGAAATCGACGCCAATGCGTTGCTGTCCGAAACCTTGTTGGCGCAATTGCAACGCATGTTGTTACCCAAAGACCCGGACGACGCACGCCATGCGTTTTTGGAAATCCGTGCGGGCACCGGTGGCGATGAATCCACGTTGTTTGCCGGTGACTTGCTGCGCATGTACAGCCGCTACTGTGCAGAGCGCGGCTGGCGGGTGGAATTGGTCAGCGAGTCGCCCAGCGAATTGGGTGGCTACAAAGAGGTGGTGGCGCGCATCGAAGGCGACGGTGTGTATGGCGCGCTCAAATTTGAATCGGGTGGACACCGGGTGCAACGCGTGCCGGTCACCGAAACCCAAGGACGCATTCACACCAGCGCTTGCACCGTGGCGGTATTGGCCGAACCGGATGAAGCCGAGGCCATCAAAATCAATCCGGCCGATTTACGCATTGACACATTTCGCGCCAGCGGCGCAGGCGGGCAGCACATCAACAAAACCGACTCGGCCGTGCGCATCACCCATTTGCCCACAGGCATCGTGGCAGAGTGCCAAGATGGCCGCAGCCAGCACAGCAACAAAGCACAAGCCTTGCGCGTGTTGACCGCGCGCATCCAAGAAAAAGAACGCAGCGAACGTGCCGCCAAAGACGCGGCTGAACGCAAAAGTCTGATTGGCAGCGGCGACCGCTCAGACCGGATTCGAACCTATAACTTTCCGCAAGGACGGTTCACCGATCACCGCATCAACCTGACGTTGTACAAATTGCTGTCCATCATGGAAGGCGATCTGGGTGATGTGGTCGACGCTTTGCAAGCCTATGAAGCAGCACAGCAATTGGCGGCGTTGGAAAGTTCCACTTGAACATCACCCAAGCCCTGCAACTTGCACGCACACTGGCGTTGGATGGTCTGGAGGCACACACGTGGCTGCTGCATGTCACAAACCAACCCCGGCATGACCGTGCATGGTTGCTGACCCATGAACAGCATGCGTTAAGCGCTGAACAAGCCGCTCGCTTCAAACAAGGCTTGCAACGCTTGCAGCAAGGCGAGCCCTTGGCCTATTTGGTGGGCATTCAAGCCTTTCACGGGCTGGATCTGCAAGTCACGCCGGCTGTGTTGGTGCCGCGTGCCGACACCGAAACCTTGGTCGACTGGGCCCTGTCGTTGCCCTTGCCAAACACCGGCGTGTCCGTGCTTGACCTGGGAACAGGCAGTGGTGCCATCGCTTTGGCTGTCAAGCACCACCGCCCCACTTGGACCGTGCATGCGGTTGACCAAAGTGCACCGGCTTTGCAAGTGGCGCAAGCCAATGCGAATCGCTTGCGATTGGACGTGCAGTTCTCGCAAAGCAATTGGCTGCAATCCGTCAACGGGGAGTTCGATCTCATCCTGGCCAACCCGCCTTACATTGCCGAGGGCGACCCGCACCTGCCGGGCTTGGTGCACGAACCCATCAGTGCCTTGGTCAGTGGCCCGCAAGGTTTGAACGACTTGCAAACCATTGCCGACCAAGCCCTTGCGCACCTCAAGCCAGGGGCTTGGTTGTTGCTGGAACACGGTTACAACCAAGCCAAAGCGGTGTGTCAAATTTTGAAGCAAAAAGGCTACACCGACGTGCAAAGCCGCAAGGACCTCGCGGGCATCGTCCGATGCAGCGGGGGCCAGCGAGCGGAAGTGAAATAATCGCCCATTAAGGCAAATTGCAATTCAGGGAGTGTTTATGAGTGATGTGCACCAACGTATCGACCAATTGGTCAAAGGCAACGACATCGTGTTGTTCATGAAAGGCAATGCCAGTTTCCCTATGTGCGGGTTCTCCGGGCGTGCAGTTCAACTGCTCAAAGCCAGCGGTGTGGACACCAAAACCCTGACCACGGTCAATGTGTTGGACGATGCTGAGATACGCCAAGGCATCAAGGAATACAGCAATTGGCCCACCATTCCCCAGTTGTATGTGAAGGGTGAATTCATTGGCGGCTCTGACATCATGACCGAGATGTACGAATCCGGCGAGTTGACCAAAGTACTGGGCAACTGAAGCGCGGGCCATCCAAACCTGGCTGCGCTGTCTACCGCTCAGGCTCAGGGTTGCCAGCGCTGTTGTGCAGCCAGAACGGCTTGGGGATACGCGGCTTGGCCACGGCTGCCGTTGTAGCGACCCAATGCCATGGCCAAATCGCCATCCTCTAGCCTGATGTAATGCCGCAATACCACGCAAGCAAAACGCACATTGGCTTGCCATTGAAACAGCACCGACGCATCGCCTTGACCGAGCAATCGGGGCCAAAACGGCATGACTTGCATCACGCCCATCGCGCCCGCGCTGCTGATGGCAAATTTGCGAAATCCACTTTCCACCTCTGCGATGCCCAACACCAGCGACGGGTCCAACGCGGCGCGATGGCTTTCATACCAAACCGTTTGCAAAAACAAGCGCTGTGACTCGGGAGTGGCCAACTCAGGCAAGCCCGTTGCGCCGTGCAATTGAACCAACCGCGCCGACAAGCGTTGTTGCTGGGTTTGCAACCAAGCCCCATAAGCTTTTCGGTCGGCTGCGGTGGGCAAATACGGTTCGGGCGGTGGCAAACCTGACACCGCCACACTGAGTGCGGTGCGCACTGAATCTGCCAAATGCTCTTCGCGTTGGGGGCCGGCCCACACACTGATAGACGCCAACCCAACCCACACCGCCAAGACAAGTTTCAACACGTCCCTACACCAGTCGTCCAAGTTGAATCAAACCCCATCGAAGCGGTTAACGCGTCAATTGGGCCAGGATCTTGCCCGCCACTTCCGCCAACGCCAACTTGGTCGGCTCGGCGTCCCGTCGGTGCTGGTATTCGACATGGCCTTCTTTCAAGCCACGGTCACCGACGGTGACGCGGTGCGGCACACCGATCAACTCCCAATCGGCAAACATGGCGCCGGGGCGCTCGCCTCGGTCGTCCAAGATGACATCGACACCGGCTTGCAGCAACTCGGCATACAAAGCTTCAGCAGCGGTTTTCACCTCGGGGCTGCGGTCTGGGCCGATCGGGCAGACCACCACGGTGAATGGCGCCAATGCATCGGGCCAAATGATGCCTTTGGCATCGTGGTTTTGCTCGATGGCGGCGGCGGGCAAGCGTGTGATGCCAATGCCGTAGCAGCCCATCTCAAAATGCCGGGGCTTGCCGTCTTCGGCCAAAAACGTGGCGTTCATGGCCGCGCTGTATTTGGTTCCGAGGTAAAAAATATGACCGACTTCGATGCCGCGCTCGATTGCCAGAGGGCCTTTACCGTCAGGCGACATGTCACCTTCAACCACATTGCGAATGTCAGCGACCAGATCGGGCTCTGGCAGATCGCGGCCCCAATTGACGCCCGTCAGGTGGTGATCGGGTTGGTTGGCGCCGCAAATCCAATTGCTCATCACCGCCACATCGCGATCCACCACCACTTTCAGCGGTTTTTGCAGCTTCAACGGACCGAGGTAGCCGGGCTTGCAACCGAAGTGCGCGTCAATTTCAGCCAACGTGGCAAACCGAAACCCTTTTTCAAACCCAGGTAGCTTGCCTGCCTTGACTTCGTTCATGTCGTGGTCACCGCGCACCAAGAGCAACCAAATTGGGCTGTTGACGATTTCACCTTTGTCATTGGTTTCGTCTGTCGCCAGCACCAACGACTTGACCGTGGTGGACAAGGGCACGCCCAACAAGGCGGCCACGTCCTCGCAAGTGCTTTTGCCGGGCGTTGGTGTCAACGCGCAGGGCGCCGTGGCGGCACCGCGTGTTTGCGCAGGCGCCAACGCTTGGGCTTTTTCCATGTTGGCCGCGTAATCGCTGTTCGGGCAATACACGATCGCGTCTTCGCCCGTGGCCGCGATCACTTGAAACTCTTCGCTCAGATCGCCACCGATGGCACCACTGTCAGCCGCCACGGCCCTGTAGCGCAAGCCGAAGCGGTCAAATATGCGGCGATAAGCCTGCGCCATGGCTTGGTAACTGATTTGCGCCGAAGCCGCATCGCGGTCAAAGCTGTAAGCGTCTTTCATGATGAATTCGCGACCGCGCATCAACCCAAACCGCGGGCGTCGTTCATCCCGAAATTTGGTTTGGATTTGGTAGAAATTTTTGGGCAACTGCTTGTAGCTGCGCAGCTCTTGGCGCGCGATGTCTGTCACCACCTCCTCGCTGGTGGGCTGCACCACGAAATCGCGGTCGTGGCGGTCACGGATGCGAAGCAACTCGGGGCCCATCTTTTCGAAGCGGCCGGTCTCTTGCCACAGCTCGGCCGGTTGCACCACGGGCATGGTGAGTTCGATGGCAGCGGCTCGGTTCATCTCTTCGCGCACGATCGCCTCGACCTTGCGAATGACGCGCAAACCCATGGGCATGTAGGTGTAGATGCCCGCGCCCAGCTTTTTGATCATGCCCGCACGCATCATCAATTGGTGGCTTGCCACTTCAGCATCAGCCGGGGCCTCTTTGAGGGTGGAAATCAGAAACTGGGAAGCTTTCATAGGTGAGGCAGGCGCCAACGCAGTGGCTTTGATTGGAAGATGAAACCTATCGGTGTATTGATGTCAGCCCGATGCTGTGCATAATGGCCGCAGTTGAAATTTTTGAGGTTTGATTATGCTTGACCGTGACGGCTTTCGGCCTAACGTCGGCATCATTCTGCTCAACCAGAAGAATCAGGTTTTTTGGGGCAAGCGCATCCGCACCCACAGTTGGCAATTTCCGCAAGGCGGCATTGACCGAGGTGAAACACCGGAGCAGGCTTTGTTCAGGGAATTGCAGGAAGAGGTGGGACTGCAACCCGAGCAAGTGCGCATCGTGGCCCGAACCCGCGACTGGTTGCGTTACGAAGTGCCAGACCGCTACATCCGCAAGGATGCGCGCGGCCATTACAAAGGCCAAAAACAAATTTGGTTTTTGTTGCAATTGGTGGTGCCTGACCACGCCTTGAATTTGCGCGCCAGCACCCACCCCGAATTCGACGCTTGGCGTTGGAATGAATACTGGGTGCCACTGGAGTCGGTGGTGGAATTCAAACGTGGGGTCTATGAGATGGCATTGACCGAGTTGTCGCGCTATTTGCCACGGCAAGACAACCGCAGTTCTTTTTTGCGCCAAGGCATGCGACATGCCACGGCTCCTGACAACGGCGCGGGTAGCGCCAATTCAGACACTTGACACCACTCGGACACCAGACGATTTAACGCATCAACACCAAGTTATCGCGGTGCACCATCTCTGGCTCGGCCACGTAGCCCAAGGCGGTTTCGATCTCGCTTGAGGGTTTTTTGCATAGCAAACGGCATTCGGCACTGGCGTAATTGGCCAAACCACGCGCGAGTTCGTTGCCTTTCAAATCACAAATCGCAATCACATCGCCGCGCGAAAACTCACCCTTGACGCTGTGCATGCCAATCGGCAACAGGCTTTTGCCTTCTCGGGTGAGCTTGTCCACGGCGCCGTCATCGATCCAAATCGCACCACGCATTTGCAAATGGTCTGCCATCCATTGTTTGCGGGCTTGTTGTTTTTGGGTCGGGGCGATCAACAACGTCCCGATCGGTTCGCCGGCGCACAAGCGCAACAACGCATCGGGTTCGCGGCCCCACGCAATGACGGTGCTCGCGCCTGAACCAGCCGCACGCTTGGCCGCCAAAATTTTGGTCAACATGCCACCACGCCCGATGCTCGAGCCAGCCCCGCCCGCCATGGCCTCGAGTGACGGGTCCCCCGCCTGCGCGTGCTGGACCAAGGTGGCGTCGCGGTGTTTGCGCGGATCTGCGGTGAACAAACCGGCTTGGTCGGTCAAGATGACCAAGGCGTCGGCTTCCACCAAATTGGCGACCAAGGCACCCAAGGTGTCGTTGTCGCCGAATTTGATTTCGTCATTGACAACCGTGTCGTTCTCGTTGATCACCGGCAACACGCCATGCGAGAGCAAGGTATTGAGCGTCGAGCGTGCATTCAAGTAACGCTCGCGATCGGCCAAATCGGCATGGGTCAGCAACACCTGCGCGCTGCCCAAACCGTGCTGACGCAATTTGCTTTCATACATTTGCGCCAAACCCATTTGCCCTACCGCGGCAGCGGCTTGAAGTTCGTGGATTTCATGCGGGCGCGTGGACCAACCAAGGCGCTTCATGCCTTCAGCGATCGCGCCGCTGGACACCATGATGATTTCGCGTTTGTCGTTGGACCGCATCAACGCGGCGATCTGTCGACACCATTCGCCGATGGCTGGCTCATCCAAGCCGCGCCCTTCGTTGGTGACCAGGCTCGATCCCACCTTGACCACGATGCGGCGGGCGTCTTGCAATATGCGTTGGGCGTCAGACATGTGAACCGGTGCGCGGTGGCGTCACAACAAAGGGGCAAAGCGCGGGTCGGGTGCAGGCTCTGCTTGGGTGGACTTGAATTGTTTTTCCAGATGCTCATAGATGGCACGCACCAGACCTTCACAGCCTTCGCGGTTGAGCGCTGAAATTTGGAACACCGGCCCTTTGTATTTGAAGCGTTTGACAAAGTCTTTGACGCGGGCTTCACGCTCGATGTCAGGCACCATGTCCAATTTGTTGAGCACCAACCAACGGGGTTTGTCGTAGAGTGCCGGGTCGTATTTTTTCAATTCCAGCGCAATGGCCTTGGCCTGCGCCACGGGGTCGACCGCATCGTCAAAAGGCGCCATGTCCACCATGTGTAACAACAATCGCGTGCGCTGCAAATGGCGCAAAAACTGATGGCCTAAACCCGCCCCTTCGGCCGCACCTTCGATCAAACCGGGCACATCTGCCACCACGAAACTTTGCTCGGCGGCCACGCGCACCACCCCCAAATTCGGGTGCAGGGTTGTGAAAGGGTAATCGGCAATTTTGGGGCGCGCATTGGAGATGGCGCTGATCAAGGTGGACTTGCCTGCATTGGGCATGCCCAGCAAACCGACATCGGCCAGCACTTTCAATTCGAGTTTGAGGTTTTTGCGATCGCCCGGCCAACCGGGTGTTTTTTGGCGCGGGGCACGGTTGATCGAGCTCTTAAACCGCATGTTGCCAAATCCGCCATCCCCCCCTTTGGCAATCATGACCATCTCGCCGGGCGTCAACAACTCGTAAAGCACATCGTTGGTTTCAGCATCAATCAGCAAGGTACCGACCGGCATTTTCAAAACGATGTCGTTGCCGGCCGCGCCAAACATGTCCGACCCCATGCCGTGTTCACCACGTTGCGCCTCATGACGGCGTGAGAAACGGTAATCGACCAGCGTGTTCAAACTCGCGTCAGCGACCGCGTACACATGACCGCCTCGGCCACCATCGCCGCCATTGGGGCCACCGAATTCTTTGTATTTTTCGTGCCTGAAAGAGACGCAGCCGTTCCCACCGTCACCGGCGATGATGTCAATAAAGGCTTCGTCAACAAATTTCATGGGGCAATCTTAAAGACAAAAGCCCCGACTGGCGGGGCTTTTGTGCAAGCGTGAAGGGACTTAAGCAGGAATCACATTCACCATGTGCTTGTTCAATGAGCCTTTGATGGAAAAAGACACATGGCCCTCAACCAATGCGAACAAGGTGTGGTCTTTGCCGATGCCGACATTGGTACCGGGGTGGAACTTGGTGCCACGCTGACGCACGATGATGGCGCCTGCACTGATGTGTTCACCACCGAAAGCCTTGACACCCAACATCTTGGGGTTGGAGTCACGACCGTTGCGCGTAGAGCCGCCGCCTTTTTTCTGTGCCATGGTGTGAAAGCTCCTTAGGCTTGGATCGAGGCGATCTGCAATTCAGTGAATTGCTGGCGATGGCCTTGGCGTTTTTGGTAGTGCTTACGACGGCGCATTTTGAAAATGCGAACCTTGTCGTGCTTGCCATGGGCGACGACCATGGCCTTGACGGATGCACCGGACACCAGGGGTGTGCCGACCTTGATTTCTGCGCCGTTACCGACAGCCAAAACCTGGTCAATCACGATTTCCTGGCCAACGTCCGCAGCGATCTGTTCTACTTTGATTTTTTCGCCGGTCGACACGCGATATTGCTTGCCACCGGTTTTTATGACTGCGTACATACGAACCTCTGAAAGATAGACTCTTCATTTGCTCTGCCAACGGATTTCAGCAGAGCCGAACATTTTAGCATGTAAAAAGGGTTTGTGGCGCCCCGCCCTCAGAGACAGGCGGTGGTTGCCTATAATTTGGTTTTCCATGAGACAAAACCCTTGAGCGCTCCCGTTTCCTCCCCTCAGACGGCCATGTCTGGCCTCATCGGGCAGGACATGCTCGCTGTGGACCGCATCATCTCGCAACGCCTGTCCTCCGGCGTGCCTTTGGTCGGGCAAGTCTCCCATCACATCATTCAAGCCGGCGGCAAGCGCTTGCGGCCCGTGCTTTTGCTGTTGATGTCCGGGGCTTTGGGCTACCAAGGGCGACACCACCACACGTTGGCTGCGGTGATTGAATTCATCCACACCGCCACCTTGCTTCACGACGATGTCGTGGACGACTCCAAGTTGCGTCGAAGCAAACCCACCGCCGACGCCTTGTTTGGCAACCCGGCCCGTGTGCTGGTGGGCGACTTTCTGTATTCGCGGGCTTTTCAAATGATGGTGGAATGCCAAAACATGCGTGTGCTCGACATCGTGGCCGATGCCACCAACGTGATTGCCGAGGGCGAAGTCATGCAGTTGATGAACATGCATGATGCCTCTCTCAGCGAAGACGGCTACCTGAACGTGATTCGCAGCAAAACCGCCAAATTGTTTGAAGCCAGCACGCGCCTGCCCGCCGTGCTCATGGGCAGCGATGCAACCACCGAAGACGCCTGCGCGCGTTATGGCCAAGCCCTGGGCACCGCTTTTCAAGTGATTGACGATGTGCTGGATTACGACGGCGACGCCACGCTGATGGGCAAAAACCTGGGCGACGATTTGCGCGAAGGCAAAGCCACCTTGCCTCTGATATTTGCCATGCAACGCGGCAATGCCAACGAATGCGCCTTGATCAAACACGCGATCGAGCAGGGCGAAGAACAGGCCTTGCACGACATCGCCTCGATTGTTCGAAACACAGGCGCCATGCAGGCCACACGGGAGGCAGCGAGTGCGCAAGCGCAATTGGCCTTGGATGCCATAGAAGTTTTACCTGCCAGTGTTTACAAGTCTGCACTGCAAGAGCTCGCAGAGCAGTTACTCAGCCGTCAAAGCTGAGGTTTATTTCGCCTCTTCTTCGGGGGGCTTGGTTTTTCTCACAATTTTGTAGCTGAGCTCGCGCTGTTTTTGCACCACCTTGGACATGCAGTCGCGGCGCATTTCGTAACTTTTGATCATGTCGCAATAGGTGCCGCTGGCGGCGTAACTCGCCATGCAGTAATTGCGCTTGTCTTTGTCTTCAATTTTGGCGCATTCGGCCATGTCGCCGGCCATGGCATGGGAGACGAAAACACAAAAAAACAGGGCTAACGGGCGTTGGATGGGGTACGGCATAAGAACCTGAGTCTGGAAAAAAGAACAGTGGTGATGGCTGTATTTTGAACCCATCTTGGCGCGCGACGCAAATTCAGCGAGGTCAAATCCATCCTTGGCAAAGGGTAGCCAAGTAAAATACCAGCCCTTTCGGGGTGTAGCTTAGTCTGGTAAAGCGCTACGTTCGGGACGTAGAGACCGGAGGTTCGAATCCTCTCACCCCGACCAGTGAGGTATGCCCATGTCAAAACCCCATTGACACGCCAACGCCCGTCACATAAGCGCCGGGCGAGAGACTGGTTGACAGTTTTCCAATGAGGTTGTCTTTGATGCGCCAATGGGCGCCAAGGGCCCAGGCATTGTGGTGGTTGAATGAACCCCATCCCAGCCCGACATTGAATTGCTGACCCTCTGACAATGCAGGAAGCTGGGTCATCGCGGTCACCCCTGCAATGCCACGTTCGGCGCCAAGTATTTGGTTCTGCAAATGGCCAACTTCGGATTGCAACGCTTTGAATTGCGCGGTCGAACTGTTCGTCAAGGCATTCAACTGATTCACATTCACGGCGTCGGTGCCATCGGTGCCGGCAGCGACATGTTGCAAACGGTTGTCGTTCAAGCTGATGGTTGAGCCGCTCAGCGTGAGCGCCGATGAACTGCGCAGCAACGTGCCACTGGCGTCCGCCATCAATCCATTGCCCTTGGCATAGGCACTGGTGTCGGAAGACGCGGGCATCCAACCCACAAATGTGCTTTGGCGGCTGCCCTGTGAATACAAAGCCGAATGCGCCGAGGACACATACAAACCATTTCTGGGGTTCAAGGCTGTCAATGTCCCCATTTGATCGATGGTTCCGTGAAAAAGGTGGATGACCTGATTCGATCCGATATTCACACCGCCGGTCTGCACTTCGACAAACGAGCGGGTGGTGTAGGGCAACACATTGGAGTTGGTCATCAGGTAAACCTGATCCGAGTTGCCCACATAGCCTGAGATGTACCCACTGTTGGCCTGCAACAGGTAGTCTGAGCGCACTGCATTGCCTGAGACGTAAACATTGGTCCCCGTGAGATCGGCACATCCCGCGTCGGTTGACAGCAGCGCAAACACAGACGCCAACACGGCATTCAACCATTTAGCGCACAAATGGTTTGTCAGTGGTGAATTCATGACCTGTCACTTCCTTTTTCATTCGACCTGTGTTGGTGATTCACAAAGTTAGCCTTTATCAATTCTCAAATTATGATTTTTTAGTATTTTATAATTTGAATTTATTATTTTTGAAGTATTTAAAGTATTTTAGGTTTATTTTTATTTATAAATACAACAGATAGGTTAAATAATCGGCACCTGACAAGCCGCCTGGGCCAGCATTACAAGCCGCCAAGTCCGGAATCTTTGGCAACAGGCTTGAAATGCAGAGGTTTACCCTTATCATTAGCACTCTAGCCGGTCGAGTGCTAACAGCACATGCTCTTCCGGTTCGAGTTTGTGCACCGCTGGTGCTTCATTTTTGTCATTTCAGTTTCCCTCAGGAGAACCCATGAAACTTCGTCCTTTGCACGATCGCGTGATCGTCAAACGCATTGAAAGCGAAACCAAAACCGCCTCTGGCATCGTCATCCCCGACAACGCCGCCGAAAAACCTGACCAAGGTGAAGTCCTGGCTGTCGGCCCCGGCAAGAAAAATGACAAAGGCGACCTCGGTGCGATGAGCGTCAAGGTGGGCGACCGCGTGCTGTTTGGCAAATACAGCGGCCAAACCGTCAAAGTCGACGGTGACGAATTGTTGGTGATGAAAGAAGAAGACCTGTTCGCCGTTGTCGAGAAATAAAGCCATGGAGCGGACTGCGAACCGCTCTCAACGCCTTTTTCCTCATCATTGAGTTTGTATTTAACTGAAATTTTTGGAGTCCTAACATGGCAGCAAAAGACGTGATTTTTGGCGGCGAAGCCCGCGCCCGCATGGTCGAGGGTGTGAACATCCTCGCCAATGCAGTGAAAGTAACCCTCGGCCCCAAAGGCCGCAACGTGGTGCTCGAGCGCTCATTCGGCGCCCCCACCGTGACCAAGGACGGTGTGTCCGTGGCCAAGGAAATTGAGCTCAAAGACAAATTGCAAAACATGGGCGCACAGATGGTCAAGGAAGTGGCTTCCAAAACCTCTGACAACGCTGGCGACGGCACCACCACCGCCACCGTGTTGGCCCAAGCCATCGTGCGCGAAGGCATGAAATACGTGGCCGCCGGCATGAACCCCATGGACTTGAAGCGCGGTATCGACAAAGCTGTCACAGCCTTGATCGAAGAGTTGAAGAAAGCCACCAAGGCCACTACAACC
>CANGZG010000039.1 GCA_947458415.1 Comamonadaceae bacterium
CAGCCGTGGATGCGCTGCTGGACAAAGTGGTGGCAGCCCAAACCCGACCGCAATTGGTCGCCGCCCTCAAAGCCTTAGACCGTGTCTTGCGTCATGGTCATTACGCTGTGCCGCATTGGTATGGCAGTGTGCACCGCGTGTCATGGCGCGCCGGTCGTTTCGAGCAACCCGACATCACCCCCCGTTTCTACCAACCTGAGTTCTGGGTCACCTCCACTTGGTGGGCCAGCACCGCCAACCTCGTAGGACACGAATGACATGTTGAGTTACATCCTCAAGCGTTTGTTGCTGATGATCCCGACCTTGTTTGGCATTTTGTTGCTGACGTTTGTGGTGATCCAGTTCGTGCCCGGTGGACCGGTCGAGCAAATGGTGGCGCAATTGCAGGGGCGTGACTCGGGCGGCGAAGGCGCCGCCGTCAGTGGCGCTGGTTACCGAGGCAGGCAGGGCGTGGACGCTGAGCGAATTGCTGAAATCAAGCAACTCTATGGGTTCGACAAACCACCGCTTGAGCGGTTCATCCAAATGCTCGGTCAATTTGCCCGCTTCGATTTGGGCAAAAGTTTTTTCTACCCCAAAGATGTTTGGCAATTGGTGAAAGAAAAACTGCCTGTGTCGATCAGCTTGGGACTGTGGACATTTTTTCTCAGCTATTTGGTGTCAGTCCCATTGGGCATTGCCAAGGCTGTTCGGGCAGGCACACGCTTTGACACATTGACCAGTTTGGTGGTCTTGATCGGTTATGCCATTCCCGGGTTTGTGTTGGGCGTGGCGTTGCTGGTGGTGTTCGGCGGGCAATTGCAATGGTTTCCGCTCAGAGGATTGACCTCTGGCAACTGGGAAACGCTGAGCTGGGGCGCCAAAGTGGTGGATTATTTGTGGCACATCGCCTTGCCCGTGACCGCCAGCGTTTTGGGCGCGTTTGCTGTCACCACCATGTTGACCAAGAACGCCTTTTTGGAAGAAATTGGCAAGCAATATGTACTGACCGCGCGTGCCAAGGGGCTGTCCGAGCGCAAAGTGCTGTGGAAGCATGTGATGCGAAATGCACTCATTCCCTTGGTGACAGGCTTCCCGGCAGCTTTCATTGGGGCTTTTTTCGCGGGCTCCTTGTTGATAGAGACTTTGTTTTCGCTGGATGGCTTGGGCTTGCTCAGTTATGAAAGCGTGATGCGGCGCGACTACCCCGTGGTGCTGGGCACCTTGTATTTGTTCACTTTGATTGGACTGGTGACCAAGCTGATCAGCGACCTTTGCTATGTGTGGGTAGACCCACGCGTGAAATTTGATTGAACCCCATGGCCACTGCTTCACTTTCCCCTTCACAACTGGCGTGGCGCCGCTTTCGTCGCAACCGCTTGGGCTTTGTCAGCCTGGTGTTGTTTGTGGTGCTGGTGGTCGTCAGCATGGCGGCTGAACTGGTCAGCAACGACAAGCCTTTGATCGCCAGCTACCAAGGCAAGCTGTATTTCCCCATATTGAAAAACCCGCCCGAGACCGTGTTCGGTGGCGACTTTGAAACCCCGACCGATTATTTCGATCCGTTCATTCGCCAGCAATTCAAACAGCCAGGCAATTGGGCGATTTACCCTTTGAACGCTTACCACCACAGCACCTTGAATTACTTTGCCAAGGAGCCCAACCCGGCGCCGCCGACCGCCGACAACTGGTTAGGCACGGACGACAGAGGCCGCGATTTGTTGGCCCGCTTGCTTTACGGTTTTCGCGTGTCGGTGTTGTTTGCGCTGGCATTGACCATCACAGGCACGGTATTGGGCGTGGTCACGGGTGCGATCCAAGGCTTTTTCGCGGGCAAAACCGATTTGGCCATGCAGCGTTTCATTGAAATTTGGGGCGCCATGCCGGAGTTGTATTTGCTGATCATTTTCTCGGCGGTGTTCGAACCCAGCGTCAGCTTGCTCTTGATTTTGCTCAGCTTGTTTGGTTGGATGGGTTTGTCCGACTATGTGCGCGCCGAGTTTTTGCGCAACCGGCAATTGGACTATGTGCGTGCCGCGCGGGCGCTGGGCTTGTCGAACTGGGCCATCATTTGGCGACATGTGTTGCCCAACAGCATGACCCCGGTGGTGACATTTTTGCCGTTTCGCATGAGTGCAGCCATTTTGGCGTTGACCAGTTTGGATTTTTTGGGGCTGGGCGTGCCGCCCGGCACCCCCAGCTTGGGTGAATTGCTGTCACAAGGCAAAACCAACATCGATGCGTGGTGGATTTCGATTTCCACCTTTGCTGTGCTGGTGGTGACCTTGTTGTTGCTGACCTTCATGGGGGATGCCTTGCGCGATGCCTTGGATCCGCGCAAATTGCACCAGGAGCCGCCACCATGAGCACCTTGCTGAAGGTTCACAACCTGCACATGTCATTCCAAGGCAGAGAGGTGGTACACGGGGTGTCATTTGACGTGCAAGCGGGTGAAAAACTGGCCTTGGTGGGCGAGTCTGGCTCAGGCAAAACCGTGACTGCATTGAGCTTGCTCGGCCTGGCCAGAGGTGCTTGGGTGCGCGGTGAAATCCGGTTTGAGGGCCGCGATTTGCAAAAACTCAGTGATCAAGAATGGTTGGGTGTACGCGGCAGCGACATTGCCATGATTTTTCAAGAACCCATGACCGCGTTGAATCCGCTGTTCACCATCGGCGACCAGATCAGCGAAGTGCTGCAACTGAAGAAAGGCATGACACGCGCCCAAGCCTGGGAACGTGCCACCGACTTGCTCAACGACACGGGGATCCCCGAGCCTGGCAGGCGCATCCACAACTACCCGCACCAACTCTCAGGTGGCCAACGCCAACGCGCCATGATCGCCATGGCCTTGGCCGGTGAACCCAAGCTGTTGCTGGCGGATGAACCCACCACCGCCTTGGATGTGTCTTTGCGTGGACAAATTCTGGATTTGCTCGACAGCTTGCAGCAAAAACATGGCATGGCGATTTTGCTGATCACCCATGACCTGAACATGGCGCGGCGTTTTGTCCACCGGGTCATGGTCATGGAAAACGGTTACTTGGTCGAGCAAGGCGATGTCAGCACGGTGCTCAGTAACCCGCAACACCCGTACACCCGCCGTTTGGTGGACAGCCAGCCCGAGCGCAACGTGTTTGAGCCGGTCGATGATGCGCCTTTGTGCTTGTATGCCAAAGGCATGCGTGTGGTTTACCCCGTGCCGCGTTCCGGCTGGCGAGGCTGGTTTGGGCATGGCGAATTCGCAGCTTTGCAGTCGGCTGACTTCAGCATCAAAAAGGGCCAGACCTTGGGCATCATTGGCGAGTCGGGTTCCGGGAAATCTTCGCTGGCTTTGGCTGCACTGGGTCTGCTGCCATTCCAAGGTCAATTGCAAATCGAGGGACAGTCATGGCAAAAAAATGCAAAGGCAGATCTGCCATTGCGCCGCGCCATCCAAGTGGTGTTTCAAGACCCGTTTTCGTCGCTGTCGCCGCGCATGAACGTGGAAGAAGTGGTCGGCGAAGGCTTGCTGGTTCACGCGCCGCATCTCAACGCCTCGGACCGCCAAACCAAGGTGTTGGCGGCATTGCAAGAGGTTGGCATGGACGAGGACCAGTTCCCTGGTTTGTTAGCCAGGTATCCGCACGAGTTTTCGGGTGGCCAGCGACAACGCTTGGCCATCGCCAGAGCGCTGATCGTGCAGCCGCGCATGTTGGTGCTCGACGAACCCACCAGTGCGCTGGACGTGTCTATCCAAAAACAGGTGCTCGATTTGTTGCAGCGATTGCAGCGCGAGCGGGGATTGAGCTATTTGCTGATCACCCATGACATCGAGGTGATCCAGGCCATGGCTCACCATGTGCTGGTATTGAAGGACGGGCATGTGGTGGAATCCGCCAGCATCGACGAATTGATGCGCTCGCCACAGTCAGACTACACCCGCAGCCTGTTGGCCGCTTCTTTTTCGAGGGTTGGCCAGTCGGGGTAATTCGTGGTTACAATAGCAGGCAAATGAACGATAACGGGCGGACATCCCAACCGCCCGTTTTTTTTGGTCGGGTGAAAAGCGGTGCCATTGCAAGACATCATCGAACAAACCGTCAGTGGTCTGGGTTACCAGTTGGTCGACGTAGAGCGAACAGCCGGTGGCCTGTTGCGCATCACCCTCGATTTGCCGTGGCAACCCGGGCAACCCGAGCAATTTGTCCAAGTGGAAGATTGCGAAAAAGTGACCCGTCAATTGCAGTTTGTGCTGGAAGTCGAAGGCACGGCCTACAGCAGGCTGGAAGTTTCCTCACCTGGCATTGACCGGCCGCTGCGTTCAGACAATGATTTTTTACGTTTCGTTGGTGAACAAATCGACGTGACTTTGAAAGCGCCCATGGGGGCGGCGGCGGGTGGCTTGGTGGCTGCCAACCGGAAAAAATTCAGGGGTGTGCTGGAAACCACCGACACCCCCCAGACTTGGCAAATCACATGGCGTGACGAGCCGACCAGCAAGCCGGGAATGCGGCCTGCCAAGGTCAAAAAAGACTTGCCAGTGCAAGCGCTGCAATTCACCCTGAGTGAATTGCGTGAGGCAAGACTGGCACCGATTGTGAATTTCAAGGGCCGCAGGCCCGCTGAGAACAGGAGTAATGAATCATGAACCGCGAAATGCTGATGCTGGTAGATGCCATCTCCCGCGAAAAAAACGTCGAGCGTGACCTGGTGTTTGGCGCCGTTGAATCTGCGTTGGCACAAGCCACCAAAAAGTTGTACCAAGGCGATGTGGACATTCGCGTCGCGATGGACCGTGACACCGGCGAGTATGAAACCTTCCGCCGTTGGTTGGTCGTGCCTGACGAGGCCGGTTTGCAAAACCCGGATGCCGAAGAAATGTTGATGGATGCGAAAGAGCGTTTGTCTGACGTGGAAGAGGGCGAGTACATCGAGGAAAGCGTTGAATCCTTGCCCATCGGCCGCATTGGCGCCATGGCCGCCAAGCAAGTCATTTTGCAAAAAATCCGCGATGCCGAGCGCGAAATGCTGTTGTCAGACTTTCTCGCACGCGGCGACAAAATATTTGTCGGCAGTGTCAAGCGCATGGACAAGGGCGACATCATTGTCGAGAGCGGTCGTGTCGAAGGCCGTTTGCGTCGCGGCGAAATGATTCCCAAGGAAAACTTACGCAATGCCGACCGTGTGCGCGCCATGATCATGGAAGTCGACACCACGTTGCGCGGCGCCCCCATCATTTTGTCGCGGTCAGCCCCCGAGTTCATGATGGAATTGTTTCGCCAAGAAGTGCCTGAGATTGAACAAGGTTTGCTCGAGATCAAATCCTGTGCCCGTGACCCAGGTTCGCGCGCCAAAATCGCTGTCATTTCCCACGACAAACGCGTCGACCCCATCGGTACATGCGTTGGTGTGCGTGGCACCCGCGTCAACGCCGTCACCAACGAACTGGCTGGCGAGCGTGTCGACATCGTCTTGTGGAGTGAAGACCCGGCGCAATTTGTCATTGGTGCGCTCGCGCCAGCCAATGTGTCATCCATCGTGGTTGACGAAGAAAAGCACGCCATGGATGTCGTGGTTGACGACGAAAACCTGGCCATGGCCATTGGCCGTGGCGGCCAAAACGTTCGCTTGGCTTCTGACCTCACGGGCTGGAAAATCAACATCATGGACGCGGCGGAATCCGCACAAAAATCTGCCACTGAAACCGAGAGTTTGCGCGCCTTGTTTGTGGCCAAACTCGATGTCGACCAAGAAGTCGCGGACATTTTGATCGCCGAAGGTTTCACCAGCTTGGAAGAAGTGGCTTATGTCCCCTTGCAAGAAATGCTGGAAATTGAAAGCTTCGACGAAGACACTGTCAATGAGTTACGCGCCCGTGCCAAAGACGCTTTGCTGACCATGGAAATCGCCATGGAAGAAAGTGTCGAAGAAGTTTCGCAAGATTTGCGAGACCTCGAGGGCTTGGACGCCGAATTGATCGCCAAGTTGGCCATGGGCGGCGTGCACACCCGTGACGAGTTGGCGGATTTAGCGGTGGACGAATTGGTGGAAATCACCAGTCAGTCTGAAGAGGAAGCAAAAACTTTGATCCTGAAGGCGCGCGAACATTGGTTCGCGGGTCAAGCGTAACGGTCATGAAGAGGAACACCACAGATGACCATCACAACGGTTGCCGAGTTTGCCAAGGAACTCAAAAAATCTCCCGACACGCTGCTTGAACAGCTGAAATCAGCGGGTGTCGCCAAGTCGTCATCCGCCGATCCGCTGACCGATGCAGACAAGCAAAAATTGCTGGGCTATTTGAAAGCCAGTCACGGGACAGACACGCCTGAGCGTAAAAAAATCACGCTGGTGAAAAAATCCACGTCTGAAATCAAGCAAGCTGACGCCACGGGCAAAGCCCGCACGATTCAGGTCGAGGTTCGCAAAAAACGCACCTTCGTCAAGCGCGATGAAGCGGATGCAGGTGAAACAGATACCGCCACCGAGCAGCAGGCCCCTGTCGCAGCTATCCTTGACCAAGCCGAGTTGGCCAGGCGTGAAGAAGAAGCCAGACGCCAAGCCGAATTCATTCGCCGTCAAGAGGAAGAATTGGCTGAAAAGCGTCGTCTGCGCGAGGTCCAAGAAGCCAAAGAACGCGAAGCCTTGGCAGCCACCGATCAGTCTGCAACCAAAGACCAAGACCTGAGCGAAGCCAAGGCGGCCCAAGCCAAGGCCTTGGTCGAAGAGCGTGAAGCGGCAGCCAAAGCCAGTGCTGAAGAAGACGCTGCCCGCGCCAAAGATTTGGACTCACGTCGCCGGACCGCCTTGGCTGAAGCCGAAGCGATTCGCTCCATGATGAACGCACCGAAGAAGGTGTTGGTGGCGAAAAAGCCGGTGGTTGAAAAAACCGAAACGCCTGACCCCAAAGCGATCAAAGGTACTTTGCACAAACCTGCTGCAGGCAGCACGGCGCCCGGTGCCCGACCCACGGGATCCACCACCAGCAAAGAAGGCCAAAAAGAAGTCAAAAGCGCCAAGCTGTCATCCAGTTGGGCTGACGAGCAAGCCAAGAAGAAAGAAATCAAAACCCGTGGCGACGCCAGTGGCGGTGTCGGTCGCAACAGTTGGCGCGGAGGCCCCCGTGGCAAGCGCGACCGCGACCGCGAAGAGGCCCCGGTGCAATCGGCGCCTGCCGAAGCCCGTGTCATTGAAGTGCACGTGCCTGAAACCATCACTGTTGCCGAATTGGCGCACAAGATGGCGGTCAAGGCCTCTGAAGTCATCAAGCAATTGATGAAACTGGGTCAGATGGTCACCATCAACCAACCGCTGGACCAAGACACGGCCATGATCGTGGTGGAAGAAATGGGCCACAAAGCCATCATTGCCTCACTGGATGACCCAGAGGCATTCACCGAAGAGGAAGCATCTGCGCACCACGGTGAATCCCTCACACGGGCGCCTGTGGTGACCGTCATGGGTCACGTTGACCATGGCAAAACTTCTTTGCTCGACTACATCCGTCGCGCCAAGGTGGCTTCTGGTGAAGCCGGCGGCATCACCCAGCACATTGGGGCCTACCACGTGGAAACACCTCGCGGCATGGTGTCATTCCTCGACACCCCCGGTCACGAGGCGTTTACCGCCATGCGCGCTCGCGGCGCACAAGCCACTGACATTGTGATTTTGGTGGTGGCTGCTGACGATGGTGTCATGCCGCAAACCAAAGAAGCGATCAAACACGCCAAAGCAGCTGGTGTGCCGATTGTGGTGGCGATCAACAAGATTGACAAACCCGATGCCAACACCGACCGTGTGAAAAGCGAATTGGTGGCCGAGGAAGTCATCCCTGAAGAGTTTGGTGGTGATGCACCGTTCGTGCCGGTCTCGGCCAAAACCGGTCAAGGCATCGACGAATTGCTCGAGCAAGTGTTGTTGCAAGCTGAAGTGCTCGAACTCAAAGCGCCGATCGATGCCATGGCCAAAGGTCTGGTCATTGAGGCCAGTTTGGACAAAGGCCGTGGTCCGGTAGCCACCATCTTGGTTCAATCGGGCACCTTGAAAACCGGTGATGTCGTGTTGGCAGGTCAAACCTATGGCCGTGTTCGCGCCATGCTGGATGAAAACGGCAAGCCCATCAAATCCGCAGGTCCTTCCATCCCGGTGGAAATCCAAGGTTTGACCGATGTGCCGCAGGCCGGGGACGAATTCATGGTGCTGTCGGATGAGCGCCGCGCCCGTGAAATTGCCACCTACCGTGCGGGTAAATTCCGCAACACCAAATTGGCGAAACAGCAAGCTGCCAAGTTAGAGAACATGTTCACCGACATGGCCTCTGGCGAAGTCAAAAACTTGCCCATCATCATCAAGGCCGATGTGCAAGGCTCGCAAGAAGCTTTGGCGGCTTCATTGCTCAAACTCACCAACGAAGAAATTCGCGTGCAACTGGTGTATGGCGCGGTCGGCGGCATCAGCGAGTCGGATGTCAATTTGGCCATTGCCTCCAAAGCGGTCATCATTGGCTTTAACACCCGCGCAGACGCAGGGGCCCGCAAACTGGCCGAAAACAATGGCATCGAGATTCGTTACTACAACATCATCTATGACGCGGTAGACGAACTCAAGGCAGCCATGTCGGGCATGTTGACACCTGACAAAAAGGAAGAAGTCATTGGCATGGCCGAGATCCGTCAGGTGTTTCGCATCAGCAAAATTGGTTCGATCGCGGGCTGCATGGTCACCAACGGTGTCATTCGTCGCAATGCACGTTTGCGTTTGTTGCGCGACAACGTGGTGGTGTTCACCGGCGAACTCGAGAGCCTCAAGCGCTTCAAAGACGACGTGCGAGAGGTCAAAGAAAGTTTCGAGTGTGGTTTGAACCTCAAGGGTTACAACGACATCCAAGAAGGCGATCAACTTGAATTCTTTGAGATCAAGGAAATCGCCAGAACGATTTGACAACCCTGCATGCCAGCCAAGAAGTCGTCCACACCCCATCGCGGTTTTCGCGTCGCGGACCAGATCCAACGCGATCTGGCCGAGTTGATTCGCGAACTCAAAGACCCGCGTTTGGGCATGGTCACCATCCAGTCGGTGGATGTGACCCCCGACTATGCGCACGCCAAAGTGTTTTTCAGCGTGTTGGTCGGCGACCCCGAAGCATGTGCCGAAGGATTGAACCAAGCCGCAGGATTTTTGCGCAATGGTTTGTTCAAACGTTTGCATATTCACACCGTGCCCACTTTGCATTTTCAATACGACCGCACCCCTGAACGCGCCGCTGACATGAACGCATTGATTGCTCGTGCAGTGGCTTCTCGCGCCAAAGAAACCGATTGACCATGAACTCGCCACGCACACGGGTGCAACGGCGTCCCGTGCATGGGGTGTTGTTGCTCGATAAACCGCTGGGACTCTCCAGCAACCAGGCTTTGCAAAAGGCCAAATGGTTGCTGCGGGCTGAAAAGGCGGGCCACACAGGCACCTTGGACCCTTTGGCCTCAGGCGTGCTGCCCTTGTGTTTTGGCGCCGCAACCAAGTTCAGCCAATTGCATTTGGATGCAGACAAAACCTATGAAGCCGTCTTGCGTTTGGGACAGCGCACCCGTACCGCTGATGCAGAGGGTGAAGTGATCGCCGAATCGGTGGTCGATTTCTCGCCCGAAAAATTGCAGCAAGTGCAAGCCTTGTTCACTGGCGAGTTGATGCAATTGCCCCCCATGCACAGCGCGTTGAAAAAAGACGGCAAGGCGTTGTACGAATACGCGCGCGAAGGTTTGGAGGTCGATCGCCAACCCAGACATGTGACGATTCATGCGTTGACCTTGCATGAACTGCCCCCGAAGGACGGCGTGAGAAGCATTGCCTTGCGCACCCAATGCAGCAAAGGCACTTACATCCGCACCTTGGGCGAAGACATTGGCAATGCATTGGGTTGTGGCGCGTTTTTATCGTCACTCCGACGTGTGCAAAGCGGCCGGTTCGACGCCAAAGACTGCGTCAGTTTGACGGATTTAGAGAGCTGGCCTGAAGACCAACGCCACGCGGCTTTGTTGCCGGTGGACGCCTTGCTGGACAGTCACCAAGCCATCACATTGCCAAGCGAAGATGCAGGGCGTTTTTTAAGCGGGTTGCGCCGCCGTGGCGACTGGCCGGACCACGCCCAAGTGGCTGTGTACGGCCGCAACCCACATTCATTGCTTGGTACCGCCCATGTGCGCGCCGGAGAGTTGATTCCGGAGCGTTTACTCAATCCCCAAGAAATCCAATCCTTACTCGAGAGTGCTGCATGACTTTACAAATTCGAAACATTGCCATCATTGCCCACGTTGACCACGGTAAAACCACCATGGTGGACCAATTGCTGCGCCAGTCCGGCACCTTTGCCGAACACGAAAAAGTGGTGGACACCGTGATGGACAACAACGCGATTGAACGCGAGCGTGGCATCACCATCCTGGCAAAAAACTGCGCGGTCAGTTGGAGTGGCACACACATCAATATTGTGGACACACCCGGACACGCGGACTTTGGTGGTGAGGTAGAACGCGCCTTGTCCATGGTCGATGGCGTGGTGCTGCTGATTGACGCGCAAGAAGGTCCCATGCCGCAAACCCGCTTCGTGACCAAAAAGGCATTGGCTTTGGGATTGAAGCCGATTGTGGTGGTGAACAAAGTCGACAAACCTGGTTCGCGTCCCAGCGTGGTGATCAACCAAGCGTTTGAGTTGTTCGACAAACTCGGTGCGAATGACGAGCAGTTGGACTTTCCTGTGGTTTACGCTTCGGGCATCAACGGTTGGTCGTCGTTGGTGGAAGGTGAGCAAGGCGAGCAATGGGGCCCGGACATGTCCGCATTGTTTGAAACCATTTTGAAACACGTGCCGCCGCAACAAGGTGACCCTGACGCGCCATTGCAATTGCAAATTTCGGCCCTGGACTTTTCTACCTTTGTGGGTCGCATTGGCGTGGGTCGCATCAGTGCAGGCACCATCAAACCCGGCATGGATGTGCTGGTGATGGCAGGCGAAGAAGGCGCGCCTGTCAAAGGGCGTGTCAACCAAGTGCTGAAGTTCCAAGGCCTGGACCGCATTCAAGCCACGCAAGCCGGACCGGGGGACATTGTGCTGATCAACGGCATCAACGAGATTGGCATTGGCGTGACAGTGACCGACCCGCTCAACCCCAAACCCTTGCCCATGCTCAAGGTGGATGAGCCCACCCTCACCATGAACTTCTGCGTGAACACGTCGCCATTGGCAGGGCGCGAAGGCAAGTACGTGACCAGTCGCCAAATTTGGGACCGTTTGCAAAAAGAACTGCAAGCCAACGTGGCATTGCGGGTCAAAGAAACCGATGAAGACGGTGTGTTTGAGGTGTCAGGACGCGGTGAATTGCACTTGACCATCTTGTTGGAAAACATGCGCCGCGAAGGCTATGCGCTGGCAGTGTCGAAACCTCGGGTCGTGTATCGCGAGATCGACGGTGAGCGCTGCGAACCCATCGAATTGGTCACCGCCGACATTGAAGAACAGCACCAAGGTGGCGTGATGCAAGCCTTGGGCGAGCGCAAAGGAGACTTGGTGAACATGGAGCCAGATGGCCGCGGCCGCGTGCGTTTGGAATACCGCATCCCTGCGCGGGGCTTGATTGGCTTCACCACCGAATTTTTGAACTTGACCCGCGGGTCCGGTTTGATCTCGAATATTTTTGACCGTTATGAAGCCCACAAGGGTGAGATTGGTGGTCGCAAAAACGGCGTGTTGATTTCGATGGACGATGGTGAAATTTTCACTTACGCCTTGGGCAAACTCGACGACCGTGGCCGCATGTTCGTCAAGCCTAATGATCCGGTGTATGAAGGCATGATCGTCGGCATACACAGCCGCGACAACGACTTGGTCGTGAACGCCACGCGCACCAAGCAATTGACCAATTTCCGTGTGTCTGGCAAAGAAGATGCGATCAAAATCACCCCGCCGATCCAATGCACATTGGAATACGGAGTGCAATTCATTGAAGACGATGAATTGGTTGAGATCACGCCCAAGAGCGTGCGACTGCGCAAGCGTCATTTGAAGGAACACGAACGCAAGCGCGCCAGCCGCGAAGCCTGACCACCCGACATGTCACTGACCCGTTTTCAGCCCGGTCACGCGCAGTCCGTGGCGTTGATGATGTTGGCCACTTTGTTGTGGTCGATCGCAGGGGTGGTCTCTCGTCAAATCACGCAAGCCCAAGGGTTTGAGGTGACGTTTTGGCGCAGTTTTTTCACTGCGCTGAGTTTGGCCATCGGTTTGACTGTGGCAACCCGGGGACGTGTTTGGCGTCTGAGTGAGTTTCGCTCTGCCACATTGTGGATTTCGGGCGTGTGTTGGTCGGTCATGTTCACCGCTTTCATGTTGGCCTTGACCATGACCACGGTGGCCAATGTGTTGATCACCTTGTCATTGGGGCCTTTGTTCACTGCTTTGTTGCATCGATTGCTGGGCGGTCAACCGTTGACGAGACAAACTTGGTGGGCAATTGCGCTGGCAGCCATCGGCATTGGCTACATGTTTGTGTCACAAGTGCAGTTGGATGACGGTCATCATCTCAAAGGCATGTTGATTGCAGTGTGTGTTCCTCTCGCAGGCTCTGTTCAATGGAATGTCATGAAGACGCGCCAAGTGTCTGCTGAGCAACAAAACATGTTGCCTGCCATTTTCATTGGCGCCGTCATTTCATGCGTGGTGACATTGCCACCGGCGATGCCATTCAACGCCAATATCACCGACATGCAGTGGTTGGCCTTGCTCGGCGTGTTTCAGTTGGCACTGCCTTGTTCGTTGGCCGTGTGGAGTTCACGCATGCTCAAACCCCATGAAGTGGCGATGCTGGCTTTGCTCGAAGTGATATTTGGCATCACTTGGGCATGGTGGGGCGCCCAAGAAGCACCCTCTGACAGCGTCATGATGGGTGGCGGTTTGGTATTGCTTGCTTTGGCAAGCAATGAATATTTTTCTTGGAGACAACGCCGTGGCTGATCCAACACCGTCTTTTGAAATCGACAGCGGCGACGTACTGGCCCAAGTCAAAGGCCATGTAGGTATGTTGACTTTGAATCGGGCCAAAGCGTTGAACGCCTTGTCTTTGCCAATGGTCAGAGACATCACACGCGCACTGCTGGCTTGGCAATCTGACGACAACGTGACATTGGTGGCCATGCGCGGCATGGGTAAAACCCAAGCCTTTGGCGCGTTTTGTGCGGGGGGCGACATTCGGTTTTTTCACCAAGCGGCCTTGGCTGGTGACCCGCGGTTGGAAGATTTTTTCACGGAAGAATACCAACTGAACCATTTGATTCACCTCTACGCCAAACCATGTTGGGTGTTCATGGATGGCGTGGTCATGGGGGGAGGCATGGGGTTGGCGCAAGGTGCTTCTTTGCGGATTGCGACTGAACACACCAAAATGGCCATGCCTGAAACCCTGATTGGTTTATTTCCAGACGTGGGAGGCGGTTACTTCCTCAGCCGTTGCTCCGGTTTCTTGGGCGAGTACTTGGGGCTGACAGGTCAGGTGCTGAATGGCGCACAAGCCGTGTATGCAGGCTTGGCCGATGTGCTTTGCCCGAGTGAAGAATTGCCGTCTTTGTGGGAACAACTGCCTCAGATCGCGGCGGATGACTTGCCAACGGCCATGAGTGTCGTTTGTCAACCTTACCAAGCAGCGACACTGTCTGCCAAACAGACCACGCCTGCATGGTGGAATGAATCACTCAACAATGTGTTCGGCCTTGAACAGTTGTCTGACACCTTGGCCGCGCTCTCACAACGACATGACGACGCCTCGTTGGCGGCATTGCAGGCGCTCAACAAACGTTCGCCATTGATGCTCGCGGTGACATGGTCTCAAATTCGAAGGGCCAGACACATGGGGTTGGCCGATGAATTGCGCATGGAGCGCAACATGGTCAGGCACTGTTTCCATCCCCTGCATTTGGGACAGAGACCGGCGGGCAGCGAAACCGTCGAAGGCATTCGTGCCTTGGCGATTGACAAAGACCATGCCCCACGTTGGTCTGCAAATTCGGTCAATGACATCAGCCATGACATGGTCGGGCCTTTTTTTGACAGCCCGTGGCCAGCGCATGCCCATCCGCTCAAAGCGCTGTCTGAGGGTTAAAGATGTCGCCTTGCCAACACCCTGACCCAGGAGGTCCATGATGGCCACCAGCCCCAAAATTTTGTTTGGTTTCCATGCGGTTGGCGTGCGTTTGAAAACCACACCGTCTTCGGTGATTGAAGTTTTTTTTGACCCGACAAGGCGGGACGCTCGGATGCGGCAATTTCAAGACCGCGCCAAAGAAGCCGGTGTGAAATTGGTCGAGGCCGATGGCATGCGATTGGCACAACTGGCAGGCAACCACGGACACCAAGGTGTGGTGGCCAGGGTGCATGCGATTGACATTGCTCGTTCATTGGATGAATGTCTGGAGGCCTTGCCTGAAGACCAAGCTGCGTTGATCTTGGTGCTTGACGGCATCACCGACCCGCATAACTTGGGCGCTTGCTTGCGGGTGGCAGATGGCGCGGGCGTGCATGCCGTGATCGCGCCCAAGGACCACGCGGTGGGTATCAACGCCACTGTTGCCAAGGTGGCCAGTGGTGCGGCGGAAACCGTGCCTTATTTCATGGTGACCAATCTGGCAAGAACGCTCAATGAATTGAAAGAACGCAATATTTGGGTCACCGGCACCAGCGATGACGCGACTCAAACCTTGTATGACGTTGACTTAAAAGCACCAACCGCATGGGTGTTGGGTGCCGAAGGCAGTGGTTTGCGCCAACTGACCCGCAAAACTTGTGACCAATTGGTGTCGATTCCCATGGCCGGTGGCGTTGAGAGTTTGAATGTTTCTGTGGCCAGTGGCATTTGTTTGTATGAAACGGTCAGGCAGCGAAAAGCCCATGCCGTACCCCAAAACACCATCCCACCTAGAATCGTGGGCTGATGAACGCCCCCATAGACGTCTCCTTTTTCAATCGCGCCGCCAAACCTCTGACCAGTTACAAAAAGTATTGGGCGGCACGTTTTGGCACGGCCCCTTTTTTGCCGATGAGCCGGGCCGAGATGACCCAGTTAGGCTGGGACAGTTGCGACATCATTTTGGTCAGCGGCGACGCCTATGTCGATCACCCGAGTTTTGGCATGGCCGTCATCGGGCGCATGTTGGAAGCGCAAGGGTTTCGGGTGGGCATCATTGCGCAGCCCGAGTGGCACAGTGCCGAACCCTTCCAGGCGTTGGGCAAACCTAATTTATTTTTTGGTGTCACTGCTGGCAACATGGACTCGATGATCAACCGCTACACGGCTGATCGAAAAATCCGCAGTGACGATGCCTACACGCCTGGTGGTATCGGTGGCAAGCGCCCTGACCGCAGTGTGTTGGTGTACAGCCAGCGTTGTCGCGAAGCCTACCCGGAAGCACCCATCATCATCGGCGGCATTGAGGCCTCGCTGCGTCGCATCGCGCACTATGACTATTGGCAAGACAAAGTCAGGCGATCGATCTTGGTCGATGCCAAAGCCGATTTGCTGCTGTACGGCAATGCCGAGCGCGCTTTGGTAGAAGTGGCCCACCGCATCGCTGCCAAAGAACCCATTGCACAGATCACCGATGTGCGAGGCACCGCGTTTTTGGTTCGCCAAGCGCCCCAAGATTGGTTTGAAATTGATTCCACGCAGGTCGATACGCCCGGACGCATTGAGGCGCATGTCAACCCTTACCTGATGGTGAGTGACCAAGCCAAAGCCCAAGGCGAAACCTGTGCGCGTGAAGACGAAGCGCAAGCGGTGGCGGATGAGCAAAACTTGGTGGTGTCTGCCTCGAAAAAGAAGAGCGAACCCGGCTTCACCACATCACCTTTGCAGTTTGTGCCTAACCCACTGCTTGTAGGCAAGGGCAAATTGAAAGTGCCGCCGCGTGAGCGCTCGGTGATCCGTTTGCCTTCCTACGAGCAAGTCAAGTCTGACCCCGTGTTGTATGCGCATGCCAACCGTGTCTTGCATTTGGAAACCAACCCTGGCAATGCCCGCGCATTGGTGCAAGCCCATGGCGAAGGACGAACCGCGCGCGATGTCTGGATCAATCCACCACCCATTCCTTTGACCACGGCTGAGATGGACCATGTGTTTGACTTGCCCTATGCACGCAGTCCGCACCCGGTTTACGCTGACAGCCAAGGTGGGCATGATGGCGTGACCAAAATTCCTGCGTGGGAAATGATTCGTTTCAGCGTCAACATCATGCGCGGCTGTTTTGGTGGTTGCACGTTTTGCTCTATCACTGAGCATGAAGGCCGCATCATCCAAAGCCGCAGCGAGGCATCCATCTTGCGCGAAATTGAAGACATTCGCGAC
>CANGZG010000040.1 GCA_947458415.1 Comamonadaceae bacterium
GCGGTCAAACACAAAGCCACCAAACACCTTGTCGCTGTGCTTGATCGCGGTGTGCAAAGCGGTATGGTCGTCCATGCGCAAATCCCGCCTGAACCAGACCAATACCGACGCAAAATGTGTGAAATGTCTGCTTGTCATCTTCACCCTTAAAATCAGCCCATGTCCATGGATTCTGCGCCCATTAACCTGACCCACCATTTTTTGATCGCCATGCCCGGTCTGATGGACGAGTCTTTTTCCCGCAGCGTGGTCTACATGTGCGAGCACAGTGAACGCGGCGCTTTGGGATTGATCATCAACAAGCCCAGCCCCATGACCATGCGCTCGTTGTTCGAAAAAGTTGAATTGCAACTCGGGCGCCCCGACTTGATCGAAATCCCTGTCTTCCAAGGTGGGCCGGTGCATACCGAGCGCGGTTTCGTGTTGCATGATCCCATGTCCCGCACACAGGCGGATCAGCAGCCTGAACCCGCCTATGCCTCGACCTTGGCCATCCCCGGCGGTCTGGAGATGACCACCTCCAAAGACGTGCTTGAGGCTTTGTCCACGGGCGCTGGACCCAAACGCGTGCTGATCACTTTGGGCTATGCCGCTTGGGCGCAAGGGCAATTGGAGTCCGAGTTGGCAGAAAACAGTTGGCTGACCGTGCAGGCGGATGACCATGTGATTTTTGACACGCCCATTGAGCACCGCTATGACAGCGCATTGGCTTTGTTGGGTTTGCAGGCGTGGATGTTGTCGCCACAGGCGGGTCACGCATGAACACGGCTGTGCAGCCGATGACCCATGCCCATTTGCATTCCTTTCTTGCTTTCGATGTCGGTTTGAAACGCACGGGCGTGGCTTATGCCTCGCGCTTGTTGGGACAAGCCCAACCACAAGGGTCGGTGCATGCCAGCGGGGATGCACGCTGGCCTTTGATTGCTGAGCATATTCAGCGTTGGCAACCCGATGCATTGGTGGTTGGCGTGCCTTATCACCCCGATGGGGCGGCGCACGACAACACGGTGTTTGCGCAAAAATTTGCACGCCAATTGAAGGGGCGGTTTTCTTTGCCCGTGTTTGAAGTGGACGAGCGGTACTCCACCACCGAAGCGAAACACCATGGCAACCAAGACATCGATGCCGCGTCTGCTTGCGTGATACTGGACCAATTTTTAAGAACCCTCACACCATGAGCACAGGACATTTATCTCTCGACGCTCAGGCGTTGTACGCGCAAATGCAAACAGATTTGCGTTCGCGTGTCAGCGATTCAGCGCATTTGGTGGGCATCACCACGGGTGGCGCTTGGTTGGCCGAGCAACTGCAGTCCGATTGGCAACGCACCACACCCAAAGGGGTGGTGTCGTCTTCCATGCACCGCGACGATTTTTCCAAACGTGGTTTGGCTGACAGCATCGCCACGCAATTGCCGTTTCAAGTCGATGGCGCGGTGATCTGGTTGATCGATGATGTGTTGTTCACTGGCAGAACCATTCGCGCCGTGGTCAATGAATTGTTTGACTACGGCAGACCAGCTGCGGTGCATCTGGCCGTCTTGGTCGACCGAGGCGGGCGTGAATTGCCGGTGCATGCCGATTACGCGGCTGCCCGACTGACTTTGCCAGCCAGCCAAAGCCTGCGCTTGATGCGCAGCGACGCTGGTCAATTCGGATTCTCAGTGGAGGCGCGCTGATGCTTTACAAACGCAATCCGCAACTCAACCGCAACGGTGAGTTGATCCATTTGTTGTCCACCGAAGGCTTATCGAGGGACATACTGACGCACATTCTTGACACTGCCAGCCAGTTTGTGTCGGTCAATGACAGAGAAGTGAAAAAAGTCCCGCTGCTGCGCGGAAAGTCAGTGTTTAATTTGTTTTTCGAGAACAGCACCCGCACCCGCACCACCTTCGAGATTGCAGCCAAACGCTTGAGTGCCGACGTGTTCAACCTCGACATTGCGCGTTCTTCGGCGAGCAAAGGCGAGAGTTTGCTTGACACCATCGCCAACCTGAGCGCCATGGCCGCAGACATTTTTGTCGTGCGTCACAGTGAATCGGGCGCGCCTTATTTGATCGCCGAGCATGTGGCACCCCATGTGCATGTCATCAATGCGGGCGACGGCAGGCATGCCCACCCAACGCAAGGCTTGCTCGATGCCTACACCATTCGGCATTTCAAAAAAGACTTTGCCAATTTGCGTGTCGCCATCGTGGGTGATGTGCTGCATTCGCGCGTGGCCCGCTCTGACATTCACGCATTGACCACGCTTGGTTGCGCCGAGGTGCGTGTGGTCGGTCCCAAAACACTGGTGCCTGCAGACTTGTCGCAACTCGGTGTCAAGGTGTTTCACGACATCGAACATGGCATTCGCGATTGCGATGTGGTGATTGCACTGCGTTTGCAAAACGAACGAATGAGTGGCGCATTGTTGCCCTCTAGCCAAGAATATTTCAAAAGCTTTGGCTTGACACAAGCCCGCATGCAATTGGCCAAACCGGACGCCATCGTGATGCACCCGGGTCCGATCAACCGAGGTGTGGAAATTGAATCGGCCGTGGTAGATGGACCGCAAAGCGTGATCCTCACGCAAGTCACCTTCGGCATTGCGGTGCGCATGGCTGTCATGTCCATCGTGGCAGGGAACGACGCATGAACATCTTGATTCAAAACGGTCTGGTGATTGACCCGGCCAGCGGTTTTCAACAAACAGCCGACCTCGCCATTCAAAAAGGCCATGTGCTGACCATCGGCAAGGTGGCGGCTCATTTCAGGCCCGATCAAACCATCGATGCCAGCGGCATGGTCGTCATGCCGGGTTTGGTCGACGCGTGCGCCAGATTGGGTGAGCCTGGCCATGAACACGAAGGCATGCTGTCGAGCGAACTCGGTGCGGCGGTGGCGGGTGGGGTCACCAGCGTGGTCTGCCCGCCGGACACGCAACCTGTGTTGGACGAACCTGGCTTGGTTGAAATGTTGCAATTTCGCGCGGCGCGCTTGCAACTTTCGCGTGTGTTTCCTTTGGGCGCTTTGACCAAAGGCTTGTCGGGTGAAAGCCTGACCTCGATGGCTGAATTGACGTTGGCCGGTTGCGTCGGGTTTTCGCAAGCCGAAGAAGCCATGACCCAAACCCAAACACTGCAACGCGCCATGCAATATGCCGCCACCTATGGTTACGTCGTGTGGATGCGTGCGCAAGATGCGTTTTTGGGCAAAGGGGTTGCGGCCAGCGGACCCTTGGCCACTCGACTGGGTTTGAGTGGCGTGCCGGTGGCCGCAGAAACCATTGCCTTGCACACGTTGATTGACACCATGCGCAGCACCGGCGCGCGTGTGCATGTGTGTCGCTTGTCCAGCGCCGCAGGCGTGGCGTTGGTACGGCAAGCGAAGGCAGAAGGCTTGGCCATCACAGCCGATGTCAGCATTCACCAGTTGCACTTCACTGACAACGATGTTGGCTACTTTGACACGCGCGCACGGCTGACGCCAGCTTTGCGTCAGCAGCGTGACCGTGACGCTTTGCGCGATGGTTTGGCAGATGGCACCATCGATGTGCTGGTGTCAGACCACACACCTGTCGAAGGTGACGCCAAAGATTTGCCATTTGCCCAAGCACAACCCGGCGCCGCGGCATTAGAGATGCTTTTGAGCGCAACCTTGAAATGGGCAGAGCAAAGCGGTGTCAATTGGATGCGTGCATTGCAAACGGTGACCAGCGCACCGGCAGCTTTATTGGGTACTGCTGGAGAAGGCTTGGGTCATTTGCAAGAGGGTGGGCCAGCAGACATCTGCATTTACGACCCTGCAGCCCAATGGCAAGTGACGCCGAACGCCTTGTTGAGCCAAAGCAAGCACACGCCGTTTGCGTTTGACATGAACGGCAGTTCGATGCCCGGGCGAGTGCACACCACACTGGTCGGTGGCAAGGTGGCTTATCAGGCCTGAATTAGCCCAGCGAATCCGCCCAAATGTTTTGCGCCCAATTCCACGCGTAAGTGCCTTCCAGCGTGTTGGCCTCGCTTGAGAGTCCGCCGGAACCAGGTACGGTCTTGTAGGTTTTCTCGTCAGCCAAGTATTGGTGAACAGACGCTACGTGCACCACCATGTGGTCGTTGACATAGCTGTAACACGTGTTGGTCAGGTAAGGCGTCGGATGGGCTTCAAGACCAGAGAGTTGTGCCACGATGGCGGCCGCTGCCACTTTGGCGTGCGAGTTGGCCATGTGGCCGGATTTGGGCATGGCAGGTGCCGCCAAGATGGCATCACCCAAAATGTGAATGTCTTTGGCTGCAACCGATTCAAAGGTTTGATAGTGGATGCCACACCAGCGGTTATTGGCGGTGGCCAAACCGGTTTGCATCGCAATCGCACCAGCGCGCATGGCCGGCAACACGTTCATCACATCTGCACGCACCGGCTCTTGCACATCAAAACGGATGCTTTGGCTGTCCACCGCCGTGACTTTGTGGTTGGGGCGGTATTCAATGATGTCTTTGTAGTTGTCGCTCCAAAACTTCTTGAACAAACCGGCTTTGGAGGTGACATCCGGATTGGCATCCAAGATCAACACCTTCGATTTGGGTTTGGCTTGTTTGAAGTAATGGGCCACTTGGCTGGCGCGTTCGTAGGGTCCGGGCGGGCAGCGGTAGGGCGCTTCAGGCACTGTCAAAGCATACACACCGCCATCGGGCATGGCCTCGAGTTGCTTGCGCAAGGCCAAGGTTTCAGGGCCCGCTTTCCATGCTTGCAATACCTGCCCGCTGGCGTTGGCTGCTTGCAGGCCTTCAATGCTGTCAAACACCATGTCGACACCGGGAGAAAGCACCAATTTGTCGTAGCTGATGTTGCCGCCGTTTTGCAGGCTGACGGTTTTTTTCTGCGGGTCGATTGCCGTGGCTTTGTCTCTGACCACCGTCACGCCGTGTTTGGACGACAGCGCGTCGTAGGAGGTGGTGAGGTCAGCCAATGATTTGCTGCCACCGATCACCAAATTGGACATGGGGCAGGAAATGAATTGCGCGCTGGGTTCGATCAACAGCACGTTGATTTTGTGGTCAGAAAACAGCCGCACGTATTTGGCGGCGGTGGCACCGCCATACCCGCCACCGATGACCACGACTTGGGCTTTGGCAGGCAAGTTGGCGGCCCATGCACGGGACAGCACAGAAGGGGCGCAGCCCAGTGCAAACGATGCTTGCAGCAGTTGTCTTCTTTTCATGAGAACTCCTTAGCGGGGCAGGGCCGCAAAATAATCGGCCAAGGAAGTGATTTGGGCATCACTCAATCCCTTGCTGAGTTGGTGCATGATGGTGGCAGGGCGTGTGCCGTTTTTGAATGCTTGCATTTGTTGCACCATGTAGTCGCGTGGCAAGCCAGCGATGGATGGCACGCTGGAATCTTTCACCGTGCGCCCCTCGGTGCCGTGGCAATTGGCGCACATCGCGGCATTGGCACGTTGGTGCAATTGGGTGGAAGGCGTGTCTTGTGCAGTGGCATGCAAGCTCACAGCACACAGTGACAAACCCAAGGCTGGGATGAGTTGGCGGGTGATGGGCATGACGTCTCTCATGGGAATGGGGGGTTGGTACAGGTTGACTTTAACCGCTTCGCCGGGCTCAGACCAATGCCAGCACCAAAGAAGAATCTTCGAAAAATGCATAAACCGTGTCGCCAGTCTTGATGCCCGTGTGCTGGGCAAACCCGATCAGGTTCAGGTTTGGACTGATTTGCAAACTGATTTCAGCCGGCTCACTTCGGGATTTGCGCTTGACTTTGCCGCTCAACAGATTGGCCGTTGGTGCCACCGGCGGGTCACGAGACATGCTCACCGCGGTCGCTTTGCACCAGACCATGACCTCTACCCCGGCTTGCAGGTCCAGCAATTGCGCGCTTTCGCGGGTGATTTTGGCGATCAACTGGGTGCTGTCTGGCAGTTGGACAGTGACCCATGCCAAACCACCCACCCTTCGGAGTTGGGTGACTTCTGCCAGAAACTGGTTTCGCATGCTGGTGCGAAATGTCAACGCCAGCGAAGCCTTGGGCATGGCTTGGTGGCTTTGCGATTGCTGCATATCAACCATCAGTTGTTTGCGAGCCGTCCCCAGGCGTTGAGCAGCGTCCAAGAGTTGCTGTCCAGCTTGCGTCAGGCGTGCGCCACCACCGCCCGCGCCGCCAACCACTTTCTCAACCAACGCCACACCTGACAGGTTACTGAGCGTGTCAATCGCTTGCCATGCGGCTTTGTAGCTGACACCGGCGTCGCGGGCCGCTTGCGAGATGGACCCGGCCTTGGACAAGCTGCGCAATATCTGCAAGCGTTTGTCGGTGATGGCATGCCCCAGTGCTTGGGACACGCGAAGTGTTTTTTTGGCAGTGGCCACAGTCAAATTCGCTTATGGTACATTCGCTATTCTAAAAAAGAATAGCGAAAATCAATGTCACATTCCATTCGTGCTACGGATGGAACACCCTGGGATTCGAAGCATGTATTCAAGGCATTTAACCGGTCGCATCAGCAAAGCGTTGGTGGCCATTCTAGGCACAGTTGGTACGGCCCAAAGCATGGCAGCCGATGTGCCGTCCGCTTCACTGCACGTTGTATGAAGATGTTCCGCACGCAGTCATGTTGAATGCCACAGACCCACTTTGCAATGGCGATTTGGTCGGTTTCCACGACCTTTTATTTGCTGAGCGCCAGTTCCAGCAAAACATTCACGCGCGAGGATGTGTTGTCCATGCGTGTACACATCCATGTTTAACGGGCATTTGCATCATGATCAGGCATTTTTCTCATGTTGTTGGGGTTGTTTTAGCGGGCTTACTTCTGTCGTCCAATGCGCAGGCCCAAGATAAATCGGCGTCTGTGGTCACTGTTGCTGCCGCGTCAGATTTGAAATTCGCCCTGGAAGAATTGGCCGCACAGTTTCAAAAACAATCTGGCCACAAAGTGACTTTGGTGTTTGGTTCTTCTGGTCAATTCACTACCCAGTTATTGCAAGGTGCGCCGTTTGATGTGTTCATGTCGGCCGATGAGAGTCTGGTTTTCAAATTGGCTGACGCGGGCAAAACCAAAGACCGAGGTCGTGTCTATGCATTGGGTCGCATTGGGGTGTTTGTGCCCCATTCATCACCACTGAAAGCAGATGGCAGCTTGAAAGATCTGGTGGCTGCGTTAGACGATGGTCGATTGCAAAAACTCGCCATCGCCAATCCCCAGCACGCCCCATATGGCGATCGCGCCAGGCAGGCGCTTGTGCATGCGGGCATTTGGTCGCAGGCACAAAAAAAATTGGTGATGGGTGAAAACATCGCGCAGGCTGCGCAATTCACCATCTCGGGGTCGGCACAAGCTGGCATCATTGCGCAATCGTTGGCGTTGGCCCCGGCCTTGTCAGACAAAGGGCGCTTTGCTTTGATTGACGCGGCGGCGCACGATCCTCTGATTCAGCGCATGGTATTGCTCAAATCCGCTTCACCAGCGGCGCAACTGTTTTACGATTACCTCGGCAGCAAACCGGCGCAAGCCGTGTTGATGCGCTACGGTTTTCAAATGCCTTAACCACGAGGAGCACATCATCGACTGGCAAGCACTGGTTTTGTCTTTGCAACTGGCGACAGTGACTTTGCTGTTGTTGTTGCCTGCGGGAATGTGGCTCGCGCGTTGGTTGGCCTACACAAACTTCAAAGGCAAATATTTGATTGAAGCCCTGGTGGTGTTGCCATTGGTTTTGCCACCCACCGTGCTGGGCTATTACCTGTTGGTGTCGGTGGGCGGAGCGTCGCCTTGGGGCCAATGGCTGTCGCAACAGTTTGGGTTGCAACTGGCTTTTCATTTTTCGGGCTTGGTGTTGGCTTCCGTGATATTCAATGTGCCGTTTTTGGTGCAACCGATTCAGCGCGCATTTGAAGCCATTCCCAGCAACTTGGGCGAAGCGGCGGCGGTCAGTGGCTTGAGTGGATGGGCGATTTTTTGGCGAATTGAATTGCCACTGGCATGGCCCGGGGTGTTGTCCGCGATGGTGTTGACGTTTGTTCACACCATGGGTGAATTTGGGGTAGTTCTGATGATGGGTGGCAGCATCCCTGGTGAAACCAGAACGCTGGCTATTTCAATTTATGACCGGGTACAAGCATTTGACTTGGCCAGCGCAGACCGCATGTCTTTCTTGTTGCTGGTGTTGTCTTTGATCGCAGTGGCTGTTTCTTTCTTTGCAACCGCGCGCATAGGCAGACGCAAATGACGCCCTTTGACAACATGTTGCAAGTCGAGATCTCACAATCTTTGCCCATGCCCTTGCAGGGCAGTTTCAGTTGTGCACCCGGGCAAATGTTGGCCTTGGTCGGTCCGTCAGGTGCAGGCAAAACATCCATGCTGAGAATGCTGGCGGGTCTGTTGTCACCCGCTCGTGCCAAGGTCAGTGTGGGAACAGAAATTTGGTGCGACACCACATTGGGCATTCATGTACGCACCCAAGAGCGCAGAGTGGGTTTGGTGTTTCAGAACTATGCGCTCATGCCCCACATGACAGCGATGGAGAATGTGGCCTTGGCCATGTTGCACTTGCCCCGTTCATCGCGGATGCAACAAGCGAGTGAGTGGTTAAAGCGCATGGGTTTGACCACCGCAGAGCAGCAGCGATTGCCTGCGTTGCTGTCTGGTGGGCAGCAGCAACGCGTGGCATTGGCGCGTGCATTGGCCAGAGAACCCCGCTTGCTGTTGATGGACGAGCCTTTTTCTGCGGTAGACCAAATGAGCCGCCGGGGTTTGTATGGGTTGATTGCCGACTTGCGTCGTGATTTGCAAATGCCCATCGTCTTGGTGACCCACGACTTGTTTGAAGCGCGTCAATTGGCAGACAAGTTGGTGGTCATGGATGCAGGGCAGGTATTGCAAGAAGGCAGCCCTGCACACATTTATCGTTCCCCGCGCAACGCGCGGGTCGCTGACTTGGTCGGCATCCCCAATCGGTTTCATGGGCGCTGGTTGGGTGCGGATGGACCGCATGCACTGCCCGCTGGGCTGGCTTGGTTGGAATGGCTGCCCACGCCAGATGCAAGCGCTGGCTTGCCACTGGTGGTCAGTGACAAAGGGCGCTTGAAAACGGCGGGTCAGCCAGTGACTTGGGTGATTCAAAGCGATGGCATAGAAGCCAATCCACTGACTGCCATGGACGCATCGACAGATCCTCAGATGGTGACCTTGAATGCGCAGGTCAGTCAGTTGCGCAGTTTGGGTGAAATGTCCTTGGCCACTTTGCAACTGCAAGCATTGGCTGGTTGCCAATTGCAACTGACGTTGTCAGGCGCGAACAGACAGCATTTGCAACCGGGTCAATCGTTGACAGTGCGCATGGACTGTCGGTGGATTCATGTCATGCCCGCGCGTCGGTGAACGTTGACGGCCAGCTCAGCCAGAGAAAAAAATCAATCAGCAGGCGTGGGTTCTAACAGTGAACGGTGCTTTTGCAGCGCTTGCATCACCAACTCTGACAACTCACCGGTCAAACCTTGGTCCATCGACTGAAACAGTTTCAAACGCATGCGAGGTTCCCAGAATTTGCGAATGTGGTTGACGATGCCTTCCATCGCTTCGTTGCGGTCGGGATAGGCAGAGAAAAATTCGCCAATTTGATTGGCCATGTGAACCAGGTTATGGATGTCCATGTGATCAGGTCTCGGTGCATTCAGCAGTTGCTGTGTTCAAAAATCGCTCGGGGTGGCTGTAAGCGGTAAAGCGGTCGCCACGCACTTGCCCGGCCAACGACAGGTTGTGCGCCAAAGCCATGTCCACCGCCATGCGGGTAGGCGCAGAAACGGCAGTCAGTGCACCGGCACCGCCTTTGATGGTTTTTTGCACCATCTCAAAACTGGCACGGCTGGTGATGCAAACAAAACCTTCATCCGCCGGCACGTGGGCTTTAGACATCGCGCCGATCAGTTTGTCCAAGGCGTTGTGTCGGCCCACGTCTTCGCGCACGATTTGGATGCGACCTTGCACGTCAGACCACGCGGCAGCGTGTGTCGCGCCGGTTTGCAATTTCAAGGGTTGCAAAGCACGCAGTCCTGCGTGCGCTCGTTGCATGGCGGGCACATCCACGTTCACCGAAGGCGCTTGTGGCAAGCTGAGTTTGACTTGCGCCAAACTGTCTGCACCACACAGACCGCAACCGGTGCGCCCTGCCATTTGCCGTCTGCGTTCTTTCAGGCGGGCTTCACATTGCGCTGCCATGTTGATCTGCACTTCCATGCCCAGTGCTTGCTCAATCACTTCCAGTCCGTAAACCTGTTGGGCGTGATCGATCAATCCTTCGGTCAAGGCAAAGCCCAACGCAAAGTCTTCCAAATGCAAAGGCGTGGCCATCATGACGGCATGGCTGATGCCATTGAACACCAACGCCACTGGCACTTCATCTGCCAATTCTGCGCTGTGTCCCAATTGCATGTTCACTTGCCGACCACTTCAAAGCTGTCAGATTGGGCTTTGGCCAACAAATCCAATTGGGTTTTGTTAAAGCGCTGGTAGTTTTGTTGCCATTCAGAGGGTTGACTGACTGCCACCACTTGTACCGCGGTGACTTTGTATTCCGGGCAATTGGTGGCCCAGTCAGAGGCGTCGGTGGTGATGACATTGGCCCCGGATTCGGGGAAGTGGAAGGTGGTGTAAACCACGCCAGGTTGCATCGCTTCGCTGACCCGGGCGCGCAACACGGTTCGACCGGCACGGCTTTCAATGCCCACCCAATCGTGGTCTTTGATGCCTCGGTCTTGGGCGTCATGTGGGTGGATGTCCAAACGGTCTTCGTCATGCCACAGGTTGTTATCGGTACGCCGAGTTTGTGCGCCGACGTTGTATTGCGACAAGATCCGACCCGTGGTGAGTAACAGCGGAAATTTGCGCGTCACTTTTTCTGGTGTGGCGACATATTGCGTGGGGAAGAATTTGCCTTTGCCGCGGACAAAGCCAAGCGTGTGCATGATGTCAATGCCCGCTTCTGCGGTGCTGTCATTGCAAGGCCATTGCAGACTGGTGTGCTGGTCAATCTTTTCATAACTGACACCTGCAAAGCTCGGGGTCAACGCCGCGATTTCTTTCATGATGTCTTTGGGATGCGCATAGTGCATCTCATAGCCCAGCGCCTTGGCCAGTTTGACCGTGACTTCCCAATCAGCCAAACCTGCCAAAGGCGGCATCGCTTGACGAACGCGGGAAATGCGACGCTCTGCATTGGTGAAGGTGCCGTCCTTTTCCAAGAAAGAAGAGCCCGGCAAAAACACATGCGCATATTTCGCGGTTTCATTCAAGAAAATATCTTGCACCACGATGCATTCCATGGCTGACAAGGCCGCGGCCACGTGTTGCGTGTCGGGGTCGGATTGAACAATGTCTTCGCCTTGGCAATACAAGCCCAAGAACGAACCATCCATCGCCGCATCAAACATGTTGGGGATGCGCAGACCGGGTTCGGGACTGAGTGCGACGCCCCATGCCCCTTCAAACAAACTGCGCGTGGTGGTGTCAGAGATGTGACGATAGCCGGGCAATTCGTGTGGGAAGCTGCCCATGTCGCAAGCACCTTGGACATTGTTTTGGCCGCGCAATGGGTTGACGCCCACGCCTTCGCGACCCACCATGCCGCATGCCATGGCCAAGTTGGCAATGCCGATGACCATGGTGGAACCTTGCGAATGTTCGGTCACACCCAACCCGTAGTAGATGGCAGAGTTCGGCCCGGCAGCGTACATGCGGGCAGCTGCACGCACCTCGGCGGCGGGCACGCCAGTCACGCTTTCGAAGGCTTCGGGTGAATGCTCTGGTTTGGAGACAAATTCACACCATTCGTTAAAGCTCTTGTCCTCGCAGCGTTGTGCCACATAGTCTTTGGCGACCAAACCTTCGGTGACCACCACATGCGCGAGTGAATTGATCAATGCGACATTGGTGCCCGGGCGCAGGGCCAAATGGTGTTGGGCTTTGACATGCGGGCTTTTGACCAAGTCAATTTTGCGCGGGTCGGCGACGATCAACTTCGCACCATCTCGCAAACGACGCTTCATGCGCGAAGCGAACACCGGGTGGGCATCGGTGGGGTTGGCGCCAATCACCAGCAACACGTCTGCATGCTCGACCGATTTGAAAGTTTGCGTGCCGGCCGACGTGCCAAAGGTTTGTCCAAGACCATAACCGGTGGGCGAATGGCAAACACGCGCACAGGTGTCAACGTTGTTGGTACCAAAGGCCGCGCGAACCAGTTTTTGCACCAAATAGGTTTCTTCGTTGGTGCAACGTGATGAAGTGATGCCACCCACCGCGTCTTTGCCGTGCTTGGCTTGGATGCGTTTGAATTCTGACGCGGCATGGTTGATCGCCTCGTCCCAGCTGACCTCTTGCCATGGGTCGGTGATGTGTTTGCGAATCATCGGCTTGGTGATGCGGTCTTGGTGAGTGGCATAGCCCCAAGCAAAACGACCTTTCACACACGAGTGGCCTTCGTTGGCTTTGCCATCTTTCCAAGGCACCATGCGCACCACCGTATTGCCTTTCATTTCGGCTTTGAAGCCGCAACCCACGCCGCAGTAAGCGCAAGTGGTGATCAAGCTGTGCTCGGGCTGACCCAGTTCAATCACCGACTTTTCTTGCAAAGTGGCGGTAGGACAAGCTTCCACACAAGCGCCGCAGGACACGCATTCGCTGTTCATGAAGGCCTCGTCTTGACCGGGCGAGACACGGCTTTCAAAGCCACGGCCAGAGATGGTCAACGCAAACGTGCCTTGGGTTTCTTCACACGCGCGGACACAGCGATTGCACACAATGCATTTGCTGGGGTCGTAAGTGAAGTAAGGGTTCGATTCGTCTTTTTGCATGTCGCAATGGTGGTCGCCAGCTTGCGCGCCAACGCCATAACGCACATTGCGCAAACCGGTGACGCCGGCCATGTCTTGCAATTCGCAATTGCCATTGGCACTGCATGTCAAGCAATCCAAGGGATGGTCAGAGATGTACAACTCCATCACGCCTTTGCGCAACGATTGCAGCTTAGGTGTTTGCGTGTGCACCACCATGCCGTTTTCGGCAGGGGTGGTGCAAGACGCGGGGTAACCTTTGCGCCCGTCGATTTCCACCAAACACAAACGGCACGAACCAAACGGTTCCAGGCTGTCGGTCGCGCAAAGTTTGGGCACTTGAATGCCCGCGTCTACCGCTGCCCGCATCAGCGAGGTGCCTTTGGGCACGCTGACATCGTAGCCATCAATCCGCAAACTGACGGTCTCGTCAGATGTGCGTGCAGGGGTGCCATGGTCGCGTTCTTGTTTCAGGTACATCAGCATGGTGGACTTTCTTATGAAGCAGTGGCTTTGGCCGGTTGCAAACCGAAATCAGCGGGGTAATGGTTCAGTGCAGACAGCACCGGGTAGGGCGTCATGCCGCCCATGGCACACAGGCTGCCGTTGACCATGGTGTCGCACAGGTCGCGCAGCAAATGCACTGGTTGTTCTTTGTCTTCGGCGTTGAGGATGCGGTCGATCGTTTCCACGCCACGCGTCGAACCGATGCGGCAAGGGGTGCATTTGCCACAACTCTCCACCGCACAAAATTCCATTGCATAGCGGGCGAGTTTGGCCATGTTGGCGGTGTCGTCATGCACCACAATGCCACCATGTCCTACGACCAAGCCCAAGGCGGCATAGGCTTCGTAATCCAGCGGAACATCCCACTGAGACTCAGGCACATAGGCACCCAGCGGCCCGCCGACTTGCACCGCTTTGATCGGGCGGCCACTGCGGCTGCCGCCGCCAAAGTCGTACAACAACTCACGCAAGGTCAAGCCAAAAGCGCGTTCGACCAAACCGCCTTGGCGAATATTGCCCGTGATTTGGAACGGCAAGGTGCCGGTCGAGCGGCCCATGCCGAAGTCTTTGTAGAACGCTGCGCCTTTGGCCATGATGATCGGCACACTCGCCAACGTGATCACATTGTTGATGACGGTGGGTTGACCAAACAAACCTTCAAGCGCGGGCAGAGGTGGCTTGGCGCGAACAATGCCGCGTTTGCCTTCCAAGCTTTCAAGCATGGCGGTTTCTTCACCACACACATAAGAGCCTGCCGCTTTGCGCACATGCAGGTGAAATGCTTTGCCGCTGCCCAACACGTTTTCACCGAGGTAACCGGCAGCTTGCGCCAATTGAATGGCGGTGTTCATGGTGGCAATGGCATGCGGGTACTCAGAGCGAATGTAGATGTAGCCCTGTGTGGCACCGACTGCCAGCCCTGCGATGGCCATGCCTTCGATCAGCATGTAGGGGTCGCCTTCCATGGTCATGCGGTCTGAGAACGTACCGGAGTCGCCTTCATCGGCATTACAGACCACATACTTTTGCGCAGCAACGGTGGCGCGAACAGTGCGCCATTTGATACCGGCAGGAAACGCGGCACCGCCGCGTCCACGCAAGCCGGAATCCAACACGTTTTGCACCACATCTGCGCTGTCCATGGCAACGGTTTTTTGCAAACCCACCCAACCGCCGTGCGTGGCGTAATCGTCCAGCGACAGCGGCCGCGTGATGCCCATGCGCGCAAACGTCAGTCGTTGTTGTTTGGCCAAATAGGGCAGGGCATCGGTCAAGCCCAGCGACAAGCGGTGAGACCCGCCATGCAAAAAGTCGGCTTCAAACAAGGACGGTACATCTTGGAAATTGACCGGACCATAAGCTGTGCGCCCCGCTGCGGTGACCACTTCCACCAAAGGTTCCAACCAGAACATGCCGCGAGAACTGTTGCGTTGCACATCAATGGAAATGCCGCGCGCGGTGGCTTCTTTGTGCAAGGCATCGACCACGTCATCGGCACCGGCTGCCAGCGCCGCTGAATCACAAGGGACATACAGCGTGATGCTCATGATGCGCTCCCCAATTCAGCCACCACACGCTGGAGTTTGTCGGTGCTCATGCGTGCGTACAACTTATCGTCAATTTGCACGGCCGGGGACGACGCACACAAACCCAAACAGTACACCGGTTCGAGTGAGAATTGGCCATCGGCGCTGGTTTCGTGAAGCTTGCAACCCAACGCTTTTTCGATGTCTGACAGCAATTGCTCGCCGCCACACGCCTGACACGCTTCTGCACGGCACACTTGCACCACGTGCTTGCCGGGTGCTTTGCTGCGAAAGAAATGGTAGTAGGTGATGACCCCGTGTACCTCTGCGCGCGACAGGTTCATGGCCTCGGCCATCAAAGGCACAGCAGAGGCAGGAATGAACCCCAAAGCCTCTTGAACCGCATGCAGCAGCGGCAGCATGCCGCCAGGCATGTCTTTGAATTCAGGCAACAGTCGGATGACTGTTTGCAGTTCAGGTGCTTCGAGGGTGGTGTTCATAAATAGTTTCAATTAAAAAATTTGCCCACACTTTGCAACGTGCGGTAGATGCCCCAGGCCAAAGGAATGCCCACAGCGGTCCAGGCCACCACCACCCACATCGGGTTGGTGTGAACAGGCCCGCCTTGCGCATTGCCCACTTCAGAGGCGCTGGCTTTTTCATGCGCGAGTTTTTTCTCGTGCGCCAATTCTTCGGGGGTCATGAAATGTTTGGCATTGACTGGGCGGATCATCAAATTCGCAATCAAACCAATCACCAACATGCCGACCAAAATGAACATGGTTTGGTTGTAGACCTGTTCGCGTGGCAGTCCCAAGCCAAGCTGGTAGTCACGCATGTAATTGACCACCACCGGACCCAAAATGCCCGCCGTGGCCCAAGCGGTTAACAAACGGCCATGGATGGCACCGACCATTTGCGTGCCAAACAAGTCAGCCAAATACGCTGGCACGGTGGCAAAACCGCCGCCGTACATGCTCAAGATGATGCAAAACGCTGCCACGAACAACAATTTGTTGCCGGCCATTGCGCTGGCTGGCACAGAGGCGTACAAAGCACCACCCAACACGAAGAAAACGATGTAGGTGAGTTTGCGTCCCAGTTTGTCTGACAAACTGGCCCACACAAAACGGCCACCGATGTTGAACAAACTCAGCAGCGCGGTAAAGCCTGCTGCCACACCGGCGATCAAAGTCAGTTGCGTTTTGTCCAAGTCACCAAACTTCGCATCCACAC
>CANGZG010000041.1 GCA_947458415.1 Comamonadaceae bacterium
CGTTATTGGCTTGAATGATTCAGGGGGTGCGCGTATTCAAGAAGGCGTTGCGTCTTTAGGTGGCTACGCTGAGGTGTTCCAGCGCAACGTCATGGCCAGTGGCGTGGTTCCTCAAATCAGCATGATCATGGGCCCATCGGCGGGCGGTGCGGTTTACTCGCCTGCTTTGACCGATTTCATCTTCATGGTCAAAGACAGTTCTTACATGTTTGTCACGGGGCCTGATGTCGTGAAAACGGTGACCCACGAAGAGGTCAGCGCGGAAGACTTGGGCGGCGCCATCACCCACACCACCAAAAGTGGCGTTGCGGACCTGGCATTCAATAACGATGTTGAAGCGTTATTGATGCTCAGACGTCTCTACAACTACCTGCCTTTGAATAACCGCGAGAAGCCACCCGTGCGGCCCAGCGGCGACCCGACCGAGCGCATGGACCTGAGCTTGGACACGTTGGTGCCGGACAACCCGAACATGCCTTACGACATGAAAGAGTTGATACTGAAAACGGTGGACGACGGTGATTTTTTTGAGCTGCAACCCGAGTACGCCAAAAACATTTTGATTGGTTTTGCTCGCATGGCCGGTCAAACGGTCGGCATCGTGGCGAACCAACCCTTGGTGCTGGCCGGTTGTTTGGATATCAAGAGCAGCATCAAAGCAGGTCGCTTTGTCCGTTTTTGCGATGCGTTCAACATCCCAGTGATTACTTTTGTCGATGTGCCAGGGTTCATGCCGGGCACGTCGCAAGAATTCGGCGGCATCATCAAACACGGTGCGAAATTGTTGTATGCGTATGCGGAATGCACCGTGCCCAAAATCACGGTCATCACCCGCAAAGCGTATGGCGGGGCTTATGACGTGATGGCTTCCAAACATTTGCGGGGTGATGTGAACTTCGCTTGGCCGCATGCCGAAATCGCGGTCATGGGGGCCAAAGGTGCCGTGGAAATCATTTTCCGTGAAGACAAAGGCGACCCTGAAAAACTTGCTGCCAAAGAAGCCGAATACAAGTCGCGTTTTGCCAATCCGTTTGTGGCCGGCGCCCGTGGCTTCATTGACGACGTGATCTTGCCCAGCGAAACGCGCAAACGCATATGCCGTTCGCTGGTCATGTTAAAAGACAAAAAAGTAGAGAACCCGTGGCGCAAACACGGCAATATTCCGCTGTGAGTGTGCTGGAGAAACCTATGTTCAAGAAAATTTTGATTGCCAACCGCGGTGAAATTGCTTGCCGCGTCATCGCCACCGCCAAACGCATGGGCATTGCCACCGTGGCGGTGTATTCCGAGGCGGATCGCAATGCACGCCATGTGGCCTTGGCTGACGAGGCGGTTCACATTGGGCCTGCGTCCAGCCGTGAAAGTTATTTGGTGGCAGCCAAAATCATCGCAGCTGCCAAGCAAACCGGCGCGCAAGCCATCCACCCTGGCTATGGTTTTCTGAGCGAAAACGAAGAATTTGCCCGCTTGTGTGAAGAACAGGGTGTGGTTTTCATTGGCCCCAAACACGAGGCCATTGCGGCCATGGGCGACAAAATCGCGTCCAAAAAATTGGCAGCCCAAGCCAAGGTCAACACCATCCCCGGTGTCAATGAAGCGATTGAATCCCCAGAAAAAGCCGTTGAGATTGCCAAAGGGATTGGCTATCCCGTGATGATCAAAGCATCAGCTGGGGGCGGCGGCAAAGGTTTGCGTGTCGCCTACAACGACAAAGAGGCACACGAGGGGTTCGCGTCATGCCGCAACGAAGCGCGAAACAGTTTTGGCGATGACCGGGTGTTCATCGAAAAATTTGTGGAAGAACCCCGTCACATCGAAATTCAGTTGTTGGGCGATGCGCATGGCAATGTGGTGTTTTTGAATGAGCGTGAATGTTCGATACAACGTCGCCACCAGAAAGTGATTGAAGAAGCGCCGTCACCGTTCATCAGTGATGAGACCAGGGCGGCGATGGGTGCACAAGCCGTGGCGTTGGCCAAAGCGGTCAAGTACCAAAGCGCCGGCACGGTTGAATTTGTCGTGGGCAAAGACCAGAGTTTTTATTTCTTAGAAATGAACACCCGGCTGCAAGTCGAACACCCAGTCACCGAGTGCATCACGGGCTTGGACCTGGTGGAATGGATGATTCGGGTGGCGGCCGGTGAAAAACTGCCCTTTGCCCAAACCGATATTCAACGGCATGGTTGGTCGATCGAATGCCGCATCAACGCGGAAGACCCGTTCCGAAACTTCTTGCCTTCCACGGGTCGATTGATTCGTTTTCAACCCCCTGAAACCACCATGTTTCAATCTGACACCAGTAAATGGATGGGCGTTCGTGTCGACACCGGTGTGCAAGAGGGCGGCGAGATTTCCATGCACTACGACTCGATGATTGCGAAATTGATTGTGCATGGACGAGACAGACAAGACGCGATTCAAAAAATGCGCGAAGCATTGAACGGGTTTGTCATCCGGGGCATCAGCTCTAACATTCCATTTCAAGCAGCGCTGTTGGCGCATCCCGATTTCGTCTCTGGACACTTCAACACGGGGTTCATTGCCGAGCATTTCGGCAAGGGGTTTCACGCCGAGGACGTGCCACATGCCGACCACGATTTCCTGGTGGCTCTCGCCGCATTTGTGCGGCGCAAATCGCGCGAGCGCGCGGCTTCACTCAGCGGTCAGTTGCCCGGCTATGACGTCAAAGTGGGGCAGGCCTATGCGGTGATCACCTTGGATGCCAAAGGTGACCACCAGTACCACGATGTTGAAGTCGATGACGCGGGTGGCAGAGGAACCGCGGTCATCAAAGTCAACGACAAAAACTACGCCATTCACAGCAACTCTCGATTGAACGACATTGCGATCGAGGGCACGGTCAACGGCCAGCCGTTCACTGCACAGGTTGAGCGCGGTTCTGCCAAGAATCCGCTGGTTTTGCAGGTGCAGCATCACGGCCGGCGCATCGATGCATTGGTGGTGTCCCCCCGCATGGCCGAGTTGTACCGTCAGATGCCATTCAAAGCGCCACCTGATCTCAGCCGTTTCGTGCTTTCACCCATGCCCGGGTTGTTGGTGGATGTGGCCGTGACCGTGGGTCAAAAAGTGCAAGCCGGAGAGCGGGTCGCGGTGATCGAAGCCATGAAAATGGAAAACGTGTTGTTTGCAGCCCAAGATGGCGTGGTCAAAAGTGTGTTGGCCAGCAAAGGTGAATCGTTGACTGTCGATCAAGTGATCGTGGAGTTTGCATGAGCAGGCCATTCAAAGTATTGGGTGTTCAACAAATTGCCATCGGCGCCACTGACAAACGGGCCTTGCAAACTTTGTGGGTCGACTTGTTTGGCTTGCAAGTCACGGGGCATTTTTCTTCTGAGCGAGAAAATGTCGATGAAGACATTTGTGCCATTGGCACAGGCCCCTTCAAAGTGGAAGTCGATTTGATGCAACCGCTTGACCCTGACAAAAAACCAGCCGTGCACACCACCCCGTTGAACCACATTGGTTTGTGGATTGACGATCTTCCCAAAGCGGTGGAATGGTTGACACAGCAAGGATTGCGATTTGCCCCGGGTGGCATTCGCAAAGGTGCAGCGGGGTTTGACATTTGTTTTGTTCACCCCAAAGGCAATGATGAATTTCCTCGCAGCGGAGAAGGGGTGTTGATTGAATTGGTGCAAGCACCCCCTGAAGTGGTCAAAGCATTCACTGCACTCGCGACCAGTTCCGCTTGATCGGCGTCGTTGTCAACGACTGCTGTCAGACCCGAGTTGCGCTCTGGCCCTGGCCAATGCGGCTTCAATCCGATCTTGCTTGTGTGTGTCAACCTCCACGGCTGCAGCAGCGGGTGGGCTTTCTTTCAAACGTTGGCTGCGTCGCGCATAGCGTTCACGGGCCTGGTTGGCCAACGGCTCGGACCAAGCAGCCCAACCGGTCAGTTCTCCACTGACATTCTCCAAATGCATGCAATCGACGGGGCAAACCGGTAGACAGAGTTCACAGCCTGTGCATGCGTTTTCCATCACAGTGTGCATGCGCTTGTGCGTCCCAATGATGGCGTCTACTGGGCACGCCTCGATGCACAAGGTGCACCCGATGCACCAGTTTTCATCGATCCAGACCACATGACGCGGAGCTTCTGTGCCGAATGCAGGGTTCAAGGGCAGAGGTGGGTGTCCGCTGATTGCGGCCAAACGGTGTATGCCTTCATCGCCGCCGGGCGGGCATTGATTGATGGCGGCTTCTTGGTCAGCGATGGCGCTGGCATAAGCAGCGCAGTCTGGGTAGCCACAACGCGTGCACTGCGTTTGTGGCAGCACCGCCAAGAGTTGCGCAGTCAAGCTCACTTAGGGTCAGGCGGTGGCCTTGCGACGTCGACTGGCTGCTTTCGATGACGCTTTGGCCACTGACGATGGAGAGACAATCGCTTTTTTGGCGGTGGTTTTTTTCGTGGCGCGGTGATGCGCTTTGATGAACGACAGCACTTCTGGGTAAACCATGTCGCGCCAACGACGGCCACTGAAGATGCCGTAGTGACCCGCGCCCTTGACTTCGTAATGGTGTTTGTCGCTGGCAGGAATGCCTGCACAAAGTTTGAGCGCGGCTTTGGTTTGGCCAGAGCCGGAGATGTCGTCGAGCTCACCTTCGATGGTCAGCAAACCACATCCGCTGATGTCTTGCGGTCGAACACGTTCGATGTCACCATCGTCAGAGCGCACATCCCATGTACCGCGCACCAGTTTGAATTCTTGAAACACGGTGGCGATGGTTTCAAGGTAGTAATCTGCATCCATGTCGAGCACGGCGTTGTACTCGTCGTAGAACTGGCGGTGCTGTTCTGCGCTGGCATCGTCGCCTTTGATCAGGTCTTTGAAATAGTCGTAGTGACTGTTCATGTGGCGATCTGGGTTCATCGCCACAAACCCGGAGTGCTGCAAGAAGCCGGGGTAGACGCGTCGTCCGGCCCCGGGGAAACTGGCTGGCACGCGGTAAATCACGTTATTTTCAAACCAGTCATGGCTTTTGTTCATGGCCAAGTTGTTGACCGCAGTGGGCGATTTGGTGGCGTCAATCGGACCGCCCATCATGGTCATGCTCAAAGGCAGTGTTTCACCGCGACTGGCCATCAAAGACACCGCCGCCAGCACAGGCACGGTGGGTTGGCACACGCTGATCACATGGCAGTGCCCTTGTGTGGCTTGGATATGCCGAATGAAGGACTGCACATAGTTCACGTAGTCGTCCAAGTGGAACTCGCCCTCGCTCAACGGTATCAGGCGCGCGTTTTTCCAATCGGTGATGTAGACCTTGTGGTCTTTCAATAATTGCTTGACGGTGTCTCTGAGCAAAGTGGCGTAATGCCCGGACAAGGGGGCAACCACCAACACCGCGGGCATGTCATGCAAACTGTGCAGTGTGTCTGCGTTGTCGCTGAAGCGTTTGAAGCGAAGCAGGTCGCAAAATGGCTTGCTGATTTCGATGTGCTCTTGCACTGCCACATCCGACCCTTTGATGTGCACAGAGTGAATACCGAAAGCGGGCTTCACATAGTCTTTGCCCAAGCGGTACATCAGGTCGTAGGAGGCCGAGATGCGCTGAACCAAGGGGATTTGCGAAAACGGAGAAACCGGGTTGGCCAGCATCTTGGAGGATGCCAGCGCAAATTCTGCGAAGGGTTCCATCAACGCCCGTTGGGCTTCATAGAATTGGTAAAGCATGGCTGTGACCTCACTATGTGTTTGTTGCAGTGCAATATAACAGCTCAAAGACACAGCTGGCTGACAAGCTCAGTACTGCGTCAGTGAGTTGTTGGTATCTGGGATCAAAATGGGAACCCAGACAGGAGATGCATGTTGGATCAACCCAGATTCTTGAAAAACGCCCCGGATTCATTCGACAAACCGTTGCCCGTGATGTTTTTAGGCCATGGCAGTCCCATGAACGCCATTGAAGACAACGAATTTCACCAGGGGTGGGTACAGATCGGCCAGCAATTTGGCCCGCAAAAGCGTTGGCCCTTGCCCAAACTGGTGCTGTGTGTGTCGGCGCATTGGTTGACCCGGGGTTGGCAAATCACCGCCAATTCGCATCCGCCCACCATCCACGATTTCGGTGGTTTCCCCCGCGCCTTGTTTGAACAGCAATACCCCGTCCCGGGGCACCCGCAGGCCGCGAATGACATCGCTGAACGTTTGGGCAATGGCACAGCACCCGTGCCGGTTACGTTGAGCCATGAGTGGGGCTTGGACCATGGTTGCTGGTCGGTCCTCAAGCCCATGTTTCCCGATGCGGCGATTCCAGTCATTCAACTCAGCATGGATGGCACCCGCCCGGCGAAGGACCATTTCGCCATGGGTCAACGCTTGCGGGAATTGCGACATCACGGCGTGTTGATTGTGGCCAGCGGAAACACCGTTCACAACTTGGGTGCTTTGCAAATGCACATGGGCAACCAAGAGGCTTTGGATTGGGCCAAAAGTTTTGATGCGTGGGTGGCGGATTGCATCTCAGCCCATGACTTGGCGGCGCTGTCTGGGTTTGAGCAACGCGGGCAAGAAGCCCGTTTGGCGCACCCCAGTACAGAGCATTTTTTGCCTTTGTTGTATGCCGCAGGCGCGGTCAGTGCTGAGGACCATGTCAGTTACTTCAACACGGGTTTTCAGTTGGGTGCCATTGCCATGCGGTCGGTGTTGTGGGACACCGCCTGATGCAGCCAACTGACACTCAGGTGCAGCCAAGTTGTTTGGCCAAGTCAAGCAAATCGCTCGCTGAGTAATCCACTGGGGTGCGAGCCACCGATTCGCCTAACCCTGGGCCGTGCTCATCGGGTCTGGCGATGAAAGCGGTTTTCAAGCCAGCACGAGCCGCGGCGAGCAGGTCGTCGGAGTGTGCCGCCACCATCATGGTTTCTTCTGGCAGGCAACCCAATGCCGCGGCAGACGCTTGGTAAACCACGGCTTGGGGTTTGTAGTCCTTGGCAATTTCAGCGCCGGTGATGGCATCCCAATGCCATTGGTTGTGCCTGGCAAGGTGGACCATCAAAGCAATGTGGCCGTTAGAACAGGGTGCCAAGATAAATGATTTGCGCAATTGGGCCAAGCCGGCTTGCACCTCTGTCCATTGCGCCAAATGGTGCCAGCAAAGGTTGAGTGTGTGGCGCGTGGACTCGTCCACGTGCTGCCAACCGAGTGCTGTCAAAACCGTGTCTAAGTTGTCGCGGTGCAGTTCGTCCAATTTGCAAAAGCCACGTTGACCACTGCGAATCTTCTCCATGGCGGGTTGGTATTGCGCGCGCCATGCATCGGCAAACGCCCCCCAGTCAGTGTTCAAGCCCAATGGCGAGAGATGGGTTTTGGCGTCTTGCGCAATGCTGCTGCGCCAGTCCACCAAGGTTCCAAAGACGTCAAATACCAAAGCACGAATGGTCATGTCAAATCACTTTAAAACGGTGGCAATGGCCTTGCACACATGGCCAATGTTTTGGTTGTTCAACGCAGCGACACACATGCGACCGGTGTCGGTGCCGTAGACCCCAAATTCAGAGCGAAGCCGCACCATTTGTTCTTTGGTGAGTCCAGAGTAGCTGAACATGCCGATTTGGCGGGTGATGAAACCCATGTCTTGTGTGATGCCCGCGCTCTTCAAGCCATCCACCAATTGTTGGCGCATCGATTTGATGCGCACACGCATTTCAGACAGTTCTTTCTCCCATAACTGTCGCAGTTCAGGGTTTTGCAATACCGCGGCCACCACAGCGCCGCCATGCGTGGGCGGGTTGGAGTAGTTGGTGCGAATCACGATTTTGAGTTGCGACAACACCCGAGCGGCTTCGTCAGCAGACTCGCAAAGCACAGACAAAGCACCGACCCGCTCACCATACAGGCTGAAGCTTTTGGAAAACGACGTGGCCACCAAAAAATTCAAACCGGCCTTCACAAATTTATGGATCACTGCGCCGTCTTCGGTAATGCCATGTCCAAATCCTTGGTAAGCCATGTCCAAAAATGCGGTGAGTTGTTTGGCCTTGACCACCTCAACCACTTTGTCCCAATCTTCGCTGGTGATGTCGTAGCCAGTTGGGTTGTGGCAGCAAGCATGCAGCACCACAACCGTGCCGGGTGCAGCAGCTTTGAGGCTGTCGAGCATGCCTTGCAGATTGACGCCGCGTGCAGTTGCGTCGTAATAGGCATAGGTATCCACGGCGAACCCGGCTGCGGTGAAAAGCGCCCTGTGGTTTTCCCAGCTGGGGTCGCTGATCAGCACTTTGGCTGTGGGGTTGAGTTTCTTTAAAAAGTCAGCGCCAATCTTCAGACCACCCGTGCCGCCCAATGCTTGCACGGTCGCCACCCGACCAGCGCCAATCACGGCCGAGTCAGCACCAAACACCAGCGATTTGACGGCAGCGTCATAAGCCGCAATGCCGTCAATCGGCAAATAGCCACGCGCGGTGGGCTTGGACATCAAGGTGTGTTCTGCTTGTTGAACGCATTTGAGCAATGGCAACTTGCCTTGGTCGTCGAAATAAACGCCAACGCCCAAATTCACTTTGATGGGGGACTGATCGGCCGCAAATTGTTCATTCAATCCCAGGATAGGGTCGCGGGGCGCCATTTCAACGGCAGAAAAAAGTGACATGGTCTGTCCTTGAGTAAAGGGGGAAAAGCGAGAAGCAGGAAAAACAGCGCAGACTGCGTTAGGCTTGGCGGTTTGGCGAAGATTTTAGCGGCTTGCTTTTTGCCAGCCAGACAACCTACCCGAGTGAGTGCATGAGCAGTTCCCTAACCATCACTGAAGCACCAGCCGCGGCAACACCAGCGCAAGGCGAGTGGAAAACATACCCCGGTTCGCCGTTTGAATTGTTCCAGCCTTACCCCCCGGCTGGCGACCAGCCCGTGGCCATCGGTCAGTTGGTAGAAGGCATGCGCGATGGGGAAATGTTTCAAACCCTGTTGGGTGTCACGGGCTCTGGCAAGACATTCACCATGGCCAATGTGATTGCACAAATGGGCAGACCAGCCATCATTTATGCGCCAAACAAAACGCTTGCCGCGCAGCTCTACAGCGAGTTCAGAGAGTTTTTTCCCAAAAATGCGGTGGAGTATTTCGTCAGTTATTACGACTATTACCAACCCGAAGCTTATGTGCCTCAGCGGGATTTGTTCATCGAAAAAGACAGTGCCATCAATGAGCACATTGAGCAAATGCGTTTGTCCTGTACCAAGAGTTTGCTAGAGCGACGCGATGTCATCATTGTGGCCACGGTGTCTGCCATTTATGGCATCGGTGAGCCCGAGAGTTACCACCAAATGGTGATGACCTTGAGAGTGGGCGACAAGCCCGGGCAGCGCGACATCATTGCGCAATTGGTTCGCATGCAATATGACCGCAATGACATGGAGTTTTCACGCGGGCGTTTCAGGGTCCGGGGTGACACCATCGATGTATTTCCTGCCGAACACAGTGAGTTGGCCATTCGCATCGAATTGTTTGACGATGAAATTGAAAGTTTGCAGTTGCTGGACCCGTTGACAGGCCGCGTCATCCAAAAAATTCCTCGCTTCACCGTATACCCTTCTAGCCATTACGTCACGCCCAGAGACAAAGTCTTGGCCGCGGTAGAGACCATCAAGCAAGAGCTGGGGGATCGATTGAAAGAACTGGTTGGCATGGGCAAGTTGGTGGAGGCGCAACGTCTAGAGCAACGCACCCGCTTTGACTTGGAGATGCTCAGCGAAATCGGGCATTGCAAGGGCATTGAAAACTACACACGCCATTTGTCTGGCGCCGCTCCGGGTGAACCGCCCAGCACCCTGACCGATTACTTGCCCAAAGATGCCCTCATGTTTTTCGATGAAAGCCATGTGTTGATGGGCCAGTTCTCTGGCATGTACAACGGCGACAGGGCGCGCAAAACCACCTTGGTGGAATACGGTTTTCGCTTGCCCAGTGCACTTGACAACCGGCCATTGAAGCTGGAGGAATTCGAGCGCCGCATGCGCCAATTGGTGTTTGTGTCCGCGACGCCTTCAGACTATGAAAAAACCCACTCCGGTCAGGTGGTCGAGCAAGTGGTGCGTCCCACGGGCTTGGTTGACCCGCAGGTGGAGGTTCGCCCGGCCACCCACCAAGTGGATGATGTGCTTCAAGAAATCCGGATCCGCACTGACAAAAGTGAACGCGTGTTGATCACCACGTTGACCAAACGCATGGCCGAGCAATTGACCGATTACCTCGGTGACAACGGCGTGAAAGTACGTTATTTGCACAGCGACATCGACACGGTTGAGCGGGTTGAAATACTGCGCGACTTGCGACTTGGTGTGTTCGATGTGTTGGTGGGCATCAACCTGTTGCGAGAGGGCTTGGACTTGCCAGAGGTGTCGCTCGTGGCCATTTTGGATGCCGACAAAGAAGGTTTTTTGCGCTCTGAGCGCAGCTTGATTCAAACCATCGGCAGGGCTGCTCGCAACTTGGAGGGTCGCGCCATTTTGTACGCCGACCGCATGACTGACTCGATGCAACGTGCCATAGGCGAAACCGAGCGGCGGCGCAACAAACAAATTGCGTTCAATTTGGAGAACGGCATCACGCCGCGCGGGGTGGTCAAGGGCATCCGCGATTTGATCGATGGGGTCTACAGCGAAAAGTCAGACAAAGAGTCGATGCGACTGGAAATCGAACAAGCCAAGCTCCAAGACATGAGCGAAAAAGACGTGGCCAAAGAGATCAAGCGCCTCGAGAAGCAAATGATGGAGCACGCCCGCAACTTGGAGTTCGAACAGGCGGCTGCCACGCGTGACCAGCTGGGTCGTTTGCGCGCCTTGACCTTTGGTGCCACGCCCCAAGATAAGGCTTAGTGCCAGACTTTGTGGGGCTATTACCCGACTAATTTGTTTGGCTTTGTGTTAAAGTTGACTAATCCAGTCGACAAAGCAGCTTCAAGGAGTTTTTATGCGTCTCACCACCAAAGGCCGTTTCGCTGTCACCGCCATGATTGACCTGGCTTTGCGCCAGAACAACGGGCCAGTCACCTTGGCTGCCATCAGCCAGCGTCAGCAAATCTCCCTGTCATACCTCGAGCAATTGTTCGGCAAACTGCGCCGTCACAACTTGGTCGAATCCACCCGTGGCCCCGGCGGCGGGTATACCCTGGGCCGCAAAGCCACCGAAATCTCTGTGGCAGACATCATTTTGTCTGTCGATGAACCCATCGACGCCACCCACTGTGCTGGCAAAGAAAATTGCATGGGCGAAACTGGGCGTTGCATGACCCACGAATTGTGGACATCGCTCAACCAACGCATGATTGACTTTTTAAACTCCGTCAACTTGCAAAAATTGGTCGATGACCAACTGGCCAAAGGCCTGCTGATCGAAGACAAGCCATCCGTCAAGCGCGCCATCACCTCCGCGCCCGTGGTCAAACCCATTCGTGTCAACGCACCCAACTCCGTGTTTGCATTGGGTAACGTGTTTGGCAAAGGCTGATTGAACATGGACATGACCCCGCATTTCCCCATCTATCTTGACTACGGCGCCACCAATCCATGCGACGAGCGCGTGGTTGACGCCATGATCCCGTGGTTGCGTGAACATTTCGGCAACCCGGCTTCGCGCAGTCATGCTTGGGGTTGGGAGGCGGAGGAAGCAGTCGAAAAAGCCCGTGTTCATGTGGCTGACTTGCTTGGCGCAGATCCCCGTGAAATTGTTTGGACTTCCGGCGCCACCGAATCCAACAACCTCGCCATCAAGGGTGCCGCGCATTTCTATAAAGCCAAAGGCAAACACCTGATCACGGTCAAGACCGAGCACAAAGCGGTGCTTGACACCATGCGTGAATTGGAGCGTCAGGGCTTCGAGGTGACTTACCTCGATGTGCAAGAAGACGGCTTGCTCGACCTCAACAAGTTGAAGGATGCGATCCGCCCTGACACCTCGCTGATCAGTGTCATGTTTGTGAACAACGAAATTGGCGTCATTCAAGACATCGTCACGATTGGCAACATGTGTCGCGAAAAAGGCATCATTTTTCACGTGGATGCGGCGCAGGCCACCGGCAAGGTCGAGATCAACATGGAACAACTCCCTGTGGATTTGATGAGCTTGGCTTCTCACAAAACCTACGGTCCCAAAGGCATTGGCGCTTTGTATGTGCGTCGCAAACCGCGTGTTCGCCTTGAGGCGCAAATGCACGGCGGCGGTCATGAGCGCGGCATGCGCAGTGGCACATTGCCGACCCACCAATGCGTTGGCATGGGCGAGGCTTTTCGCATCGCAAAGCTTGAGATGGCGCAAGACAACGCCAAGGCGCGTCATCTGCAACAGCGTTTGTTGGCCGGCTTGAAAGACATCGAACAGGTGTTTGTCAACGGACATTTGACACAGCGCGTGCCACACAATTTGAACATCAGCTTCAACTATGTAGAAGGCGAATCGCTGATCATGGGCATCAAAGGGTTGGCGGTTTCTTCGGGCTCTGCATGCACCTCAGCCAGTCTGGAGCCCAGTTATGTCTTGCGCGCACTGGGCCGCAGCGATGAATTGGCACACAGCAGTTTGCGCATGACCATCGGTCGTTTTTCAACCGAAGAAGAAATCGATTACGCCATTTCCACCATCCGATTGAACGTCAGCAAGTTGCGTGACCTCAGTCCTTTGTGGGACATGTACAAAGAAGGCATCGATATCAGCACCATCCAGTGGGCTGCACATTGAGTTGTTTGGTTTGAGAGTGTTGTTTACCCGGAAAAAATCATGGCTTATTCAGAAAAAGTGATCGACCATTACGAAAATCCCCGCAACGTTGGTACGTTCGAAAAAGGGGACGACTCTGTGGGCACAGGCATGGTCGGCGCGCCTGCTTGCGGCGATGTGATGAAGTTGCAAATCAAAGTCAACCCGACCACAGGCATCATCGAAGACGCACGCTTCAAAACCTACGGCTGTGGTTCAGCGATTGCATCATCTTCCTTGGTCACTGAATGGGTCAAAGGCAAAACGCTCGATCAAGCCGCCGCGTTGAAGAACAGCGAAATCGCCCAAGAGTTGGCTTTGCCTCCCGTCAAAATCCATTGTTCCATTTTGGCCGAAGACGCGATCAAGGCGGCGGTGGAAGATTACAAAAAGAAGCACGCACACTGACATGGCTGTCTCAATGACCGAAGCCGCAGCGCGGCATGTCAACAGATACTTGAGCAAGCGCGGCAAGGGCGTGGGCGTGCGTCTGGGTGTCAAAACCACAGGCTGTTCTGGCCTTGCATACAAGCTCGAATACGTCGACGAGCTCGCAACTGAAGATGTCGTGTTTGAAGCGCATGGTTTGAAGATTCTGATCGACCCCAAAAGCTTGGCTTACCTGGATGGCACAGAACTCGATTTTGTGCGTGAAGGCCTGAACGAAGGTTTCAAATTCAATAATCCCAACGAGCGCGACCGTTGCGGCTGTGGTGAATCTTTCCGGGTTTGATGGTGAGCGGCGGTATCGGTGGGGTAGGGCTGTCTCTGTCCAGCAATGATTTTGAATTGTTTGGCATACCGCAGCAATACCACCTCGATAGCAACGCGCTAGACACCACTTGGAAGCAACTGCAAAAGCAGGTTCACCCCGACCAATTTTCCTCGCAAGGCGCTGCCGATAAACGCTTGGCCATGCAATGGTCAGTGCGAGTGAATGAAGCTTATCAGCGGCTCAAGCATCCCGTGAGAAGAGCGGCTTATTTATGCGAGCTGCGCGGGGTGCCCGTCAACGCCGAAAACAACACCAGCATGCCGTCGGCTTTTTTGGTGCAACAAATGCAGTGGCGCGAGGAACTGGAAGACAGTGTCAACGCCAACGGCATCGAGCTTCTCCAACACCAAGTGCAAGAAGAGAAAAAAAAGCTTCTGCAACAATGTGAGCAGGCGCTGGACCAACAGGGCGACACGCCGTTGGCTTCGCAATCGGTTCGTGCATTGATGTTCATCGAACGTTTTGAGCAAGATCTGGACACCCGCCTAGAGCGCTTAGACAACCTTTCATAACAAGAATTTCCGTCCATGGCATTGCTGCAAATTTCCGAACCGGGGCAAGCCCCCGATCCACACGCTCGGCGTATCGCCATCGGCATTGACTTGGGTACCACCCATTCGCTGGTGGCCAGTGTGAGAAATGGTGTGGCTGAATGTTTGCCAGACGAACAGGGCAGGGTCATCTTGCCCTCGGTGGTGCGCTACCTCGGCAAAGGGAAACGCATGATCGGGCATGAAGCGTTGGCGTCTCAATCACAAGACCCACGCAACACGATCGTGTCGGTGAAGCGGTTCATGGGACGCTCAGTGGCCGACATCACCCACACCGACAACTTGCCTTATGTGTTTGCAGACAAGCCAGGCATGTTGCAATTGACCACGTGTGAAGGCGATATTTCCCCTGTTCAAGTCAGCGCTGAACTATTGGCAACTCTCAGGCAACGGGCTGAGGACACGTTTGATGACGACATTCATGGAGCGGTCATCACGGTTCCCGCTTATTTTGACGATGCCCAGCGGCAAGCCACCAAAGACGCGGCGCAGATGGCCGGTTTGAACGTGCTTCGTTTGATCAATGAACCCACCGCTGCCGCGATTGCATACGGTTTGGACAACGCCAGCGAAGGGGTGTACGCGGTATACGACTTGGGCGGAGGCACGTTTGATGTGTCCATTCTGCGACTGAGCAAAGGTGTGTTTGAAGTGATCGCCACGGGCGGCGACTCTGCGCTGGGCGGTGACGATTACGACCGCGCCTTGGCTGACTTGGTGCTCTCAATCAAGGGGCGTTCTTGGGGTACCGATGAAGACAAATCGTTGTTGTTGACCCAAGCACGTGCATGCAAACAAGCATTGTCAGAGGCGGACAGCCATGTGTTCGAGGTCAAGCTCAGCGATGGACTGCTTTCGCTGACAGTCACACGCCAACAATTTGAAGCCTGTGTGGAACACCTCACGAAAAAAACCCTTCAATCGGTCAAGAAGGCCTTGCGCGATGCCCATTTGCAGGCATCGGATATCCAAGGCGTTGTGATGGTTGGTGGCTCCACGCGCATGCCGCATGTGCAATCTGCGGTGGGCGAACTGTTGAACTGTCAACCATTGAACAATTTGAACCCTGATGAAGTGGTTGCTTTGGGGGCGGCGATTCAAGCCAACCAGTTGAGTGGCAACAACCCTGATGGGGAACTGCTGTTGTTGGACGTGATTCCGTTGTCATTGGGCATCGAAACCATGGGTGGGTTGGTTGAACGCATTGTGCCGCGCAACCAAACCATTCCGACGGCCATGGCGCAAGACTTCACCACTTACCAAGATGGGCAAACCGCATTGGCCTTGCACGTGGTTCAAGGCGAACGAGATTTGGTTGCCGATTGCCGCAGCCTTGCGCGCTTCGAGTTGCGCGGCATTCCTCCCATGGCCGCTGGCGCTGCACGCATTCGGGTGACCTTCACGGTGGATGCAGACGGATTGCTGAGCGTTGATGCCGTCGAAACCCACAGTGGTGTTCAAGCACACATCGATGTCAAGCCCAGTTACGGTTTGTCAGATGACCAAATCGCAGCCATGCTGCAAGACAGTTTTCACACCGCCGAGTTCGACAAAAATGCCCGGGCATTGGCGGAAGCCAGATTGGAAGCGGATCGCATGTGGTTAGCCACGCAAAGCGCATTGAATGCAGACGAAGCGCTGCTCAGCGCCGAACAAGCAGCCGACATCAGGCGCTTGATGGCTAATGTATTGACAGCCAAGCAGTTGGAAACGCCTGCGTTGATAGAAGCCGCCACGCAAGCCCTGGCCAAGGGTACCGAGGCGTTTGCTGCAGCCAGAATGAACGACGGTATTCGCAAAGCCTTGTCGGGCAAACACATTGGAGCCATGTGATGACCACCC